>JAKSBY010000681.1 GCA_022360855.1 Sphingomonadales bacterium
ACCTCGAAATCGTCGGTCGGCTCGACCAGCAGCAGCACACGGCCTGCCCAATTCTCGACGTCATTGCCGTTCTCGCCGGTAAAGCGGTTGAAGGTGATGCCGTCGCGGCGGTTGAATACGCCGGCGACCCGCGCCGAGATCTTCTCGGCGATCGGGAAGCCGACCGCGCCCTCGACGCGCACCTCGTTGAAGCGCCCGTAATCGATGCTGGCGTGGCCGTTGGCCTCGCCGGTCGGCTTGCGGGAAATGAAGTTGACCGCGCCGCCGGTCGTGTTACGGCCATAGAGCGTGCCCTGCGGGCCTTTCAGCACCTCGACCCGCTCGGCGTCGAAGAACTGGAAGAGCTGGCCCGCCGGCGAGCCGAGATAGACATCGTCGACATAAACGCCGACGGCGCCGGAGACGTTGGCGTTGAAGTCGTTGATGCCGACGCCGCGGATGAAGATGTTCGGGTTCACCGCGCCAAAGGCGGCCTTGATATTGAGACTCGGCGTCTGCAGCGACAGATCCGGCACGTCCTTGATGCCGAGCCGCTCGATGGCTTGGCCGGTAAACGCCGTGACCGCCACGGCGGCGGATTGGAGGTTTTCGCTCTTGCGCTGCGCGGTGACGACGACCCGCTCGAGAAAGCCGTCTCCGTCGACGCCGGCGTCGGTCGGCCCTGCATCCTGCGCGTGGGCGGATAGCGCAACAAGCGACACCGTTCCGAGTGTCGCCAAAGCGCGTTTCGCAAATTTTGTCCGAGCCTTCATGGGCCGCTTCTCCCGAATAAAGCCGCCTCGTTTTCAAGGCGACTAAGAATGAGTTTCATTCATTATTTTTTCTATCTATTAATCGATAAAAATTATCTTGTCAATTACCTGATAGAAAATGATGAAACGGTGATTGGGTCATTGCGAGGAGCGCCAGCGACGCGGCAATCTCGTGACCTGTCTCCGTCATTCCCGCGCACGCGGGAATCATGTCAAAGCCGGTCTGGATGCCCGTTTTCACGGGCATGACAGGAGGAGCGGAGCCCCGTGCTCCCCTGGATTGCTTCGCTCCGCTCGCAATGACGCCTCTGCCCTACGCCAAACGCTCTTGCCGGGCAGGCCACTGCCAGAAACGACTCGCTTGACTTTATTTTTATCATTTAATAGAAATTAGTCGCATTGAATTATGGAAGATCGGATAAGGGCGATGCTGAAGGACATCCTGAGCAAAGAAGGAGCGGCGCTGGGCGCGTGGTGCATGATCCCCGATGCGCTCGCGGCCGAGGCCATTGCGAAACAGGGTTTCGACTGGCTGTGCATCGACATGCAACACGGCTGCATGGGCTACGAGACGGCGGTCGCCATGATTCGCGCCGCCGATCTGGCACAGGTGGCTCCGGTCGTCCGGGTGCCGTGGAACGAGCCCGGCGTGATCGGCCGCGTGCTCGATGCCGGCGCGCTCGGCATCATCGTGCCGATGATCGAGACGGCGCAGGATGCGGCGGACGCCGTTCAGGCGGCACTGTATCCGCCCCTGGGCCGGCGCAGCTTCGGCCCCGTCCGCGTGGGCCTGCGCGACGGGCCCGGTTACTTCGCCAGCGCCAATGAACGCGTTGCGGTCATCCCCATGATCGAGACGCGGGAGGCGCTCGAGAATGTCGAGGAGATCGTCGCCGTGCCGGGCGTGGCCGCGGCCTTTGTCGGGCCGTTCGATCTTTCCGTCGCCCTCGGCCTGCCGCCGCGGGACAATGACGGCGAGCCGGCTTTCGACAACGCCTTGGCCCGCGTGCTCGCCGCGTGCGAGAGCGCCGGCAAGCCTGCCGCGATTCTCTCCAACGGTGCGCTGGGCGCGCGCCGCGTGACCCAGGGCTTCAGCATGGTCTCGGTTTCGACCGACATTGCCGCACTCGGTGCGGCTTGCGCCGGCGAGCTCGGCCGCGTCCGCGGCGAGCTCGCAGAGGAGCGGAGCGTTGCTTGACCA
>JAKSBY010000231.1 GCA_022360855.1 Sphingomonadales bacterium
ATAGGTGATGCTGCGCGCCCGCCTGCCATGCAAGAGCATGAGCACGCGGTATGCGGGAATATCGAGCTTGCTCTCCTTGAGAGCCTGTTCGAGCACCTGCAGATAGGCGTTGTTTGCCCGGGTGATCCAGTAGAACGGCCAGGACTGCACATCGAAGGCCGCGTCCGAGACGTTTACGAAATCGGCCTTCCTGGGTGATTTCGCGTCGCGTTCCTTGAACCTCAACACATGTGCGCTTTGCTTGGCCATTCAGTCCTCTTTCCAAAATGCCCGCAACGCGTCGTTGAAGGCAACCGGCTGTTCCACATTGGCGAGATGCGCAGCCGCGAGCGTGACCAGGCGACTGCCTCGGATGTGCTCGTGCAGGAATTGCCCGTGCGGCAGCGGCGTCGCCTCGTCCTGATCGCCGGCGATAATCAGGGTGCGGACCCGGATCGAGGCGGCGGTCGCGCGCAGGTCCATATCGCGAATGGCGGCACAGCAGCCGGCATAGCCGGCAGGATCGGTACCCACGATCTGCGCCCGCATCCGGGCGACGATTTCGGGCTCCGCATGTGCGAAGTCCGGCGTGAACCAGCGCCCAAGCACGATATCGGCGACCGCCGCCATGCCGTCGGCCCCAACCGTCTCGATCCGCTCCTGCCAGCCCGCCGGCGGCCCCATATAAGCCGAGGTTGTCGAAAGAACCAACGAGCGGAACCGTTCGGGCGCGCGGCTGCCGAGTGCCTGCCCGGTCATGCCCCCCAGAGAAAGGCCGCAGAAATGGGCGGTCGCGATATCGAGCGCGTCCATCAGGTCGAGCACATCCTGCGCCAGGCGGTCGATGGAATAGGCGCCCGACGGCGCCTCGGACCGGCCATGGCCCCGTGTGTCATAGGTGAGGGCCGCGAAGTCGCCGGCGAAGGCCGCTATCTGCGGCGCCCACATGCTGCGGTCGGCGCCGAGCGAGTTGGAGAAGATCAGCACCGGCCTGGACGCCGCTTCCCGGTAGTCGCAGGCAATGCCGCAACCGTCACCGACCCGTATGAGGCGCTCGCCCATCTAGGCCGCGGTCCGCGGGCGTTCGGAAAACGCGTAAGCCGCGCCGGCGGCCTCGGGTAGCAGGGCGAAGTCGAAAACGATCTCCGCGGTCCCGCCCGCGCGGGTGACTTCGGGGATCAACCCGTCCCGCGTCGCGAAGGCGAAATCGTCGTGGATCAGGGGGTCGTCGGCGATGTTGATCTGCGTGGTGAGATGGCGGAAGCCGGGCGCGGTAACGAAAAAGTGGATATGCGCCGGGCGCTTGCCGTGGCGGCCCAGGGCCTTCATCAGCCGGTCGGCAGCACCGTCGGGCGGCACCGCATAGCCCGAGGGCATGATGGTGTTGAACCGGTAGGCGCCGTCGTCGCCGGTCTGGATACGCCGCCGGAAGTTGAAAGGCGGCTGCTGATCCGTCGGATCGAAATGGGAGTAGAAGCCACGCGTGTCCGCGTGCCACACATCGACCAGGGCGCCGGGCACCGGGTTCCCGTCCAGGTCGCGGACCACGCCGTGCATGACGAGCCGCTCGCCGTCTTCTTCCCGGTCGGTCATGGTTGCCGCACCCTCGGAAACCGGCGCACCGGCCACATAGAGCGGGCCTTCGATGGTGCGCGGCGTGCCGCCGGCCGCGATGCCGGCGGCCTTGTCGCGCTCATCCAGCAGGATGTCGAGGAAATGCTCGATACCGATGCCGGGCACGATGAGGCCGAGCTCCGGCGCCCCCTCGGTCAGGTATTTGACCGCACCCCAGAATTCGCTTTCGCTGATGTCGTGTTTGTCGAGGATCGAGAAAATCGCCTCGACCAGATCGCGCAGGATGGGTTTGAGCCGGGCGTCGCCGCCGGCCTGATCCAGTCCCGCCACCCGGTCGAGCAGCGCCTGAACGTCGGGTCGTTTAACAAGTTCGGTGGTCATTTCGGTCTCCCTCAAAGCATCTAGCGGTCGTCGTCGTAGATCGACGACGGGTGGCGGCAGAGCGCCGTCACCTTGGTTTTCATGAACGGAAAGAGCGGCAAGCCGAGCAGGATCTCATGCAGATCGTCCACGCTCTGCACGTCGAAAATGCTGACATTGGCGTACTGCCCGGCGACCCGCCAGAGATGCCGCCAGGTGCCGGCCTTCTGCAGCGTTTGCGCCCGGACCTTCTCCTCGGCCTTGAGCGCCTCGAAGTGGTCCCGGTCCACGTCGTGGGGCACCACCACTTCCATTTCCACCATGAACAGCATCGCGCGATCCTCCCCTAGGCTATTCCGTGAGTTCCTTCACCGCCGCCTCGTCGAGCGCGACCCCGAGCCCGGGGCCGGTGGGCACCGCCAGCTCGAAGTCCCGGTAGTCCAGCGGGGTTTCGAGAATCTCTTCGCTCATCAGCAGCGGCGCAAACAGCTCCGTGCCCCAGGCCAAGCCCGGCAGGGTGGCAAAGAGATGCGCCGAGGCGGCGGTGCCGACGCCGGCCTCCAGCATGGTGCCGCCATAGAGGCCGAGGCCGCCGGCTTGGGCGACGGCAGCCACGCCCTGGCAGGCTGTGAGCCCACCGCACTGAGCGGGCTTGAGCGCGAGTGCGTCAGCCGCCCGCCCGGCGACGATCCTCAACGCCGCCGGCGGGCCGCCGCGCACCGCCTCGTCGGCCATGATCGCCGCCCCGCCCACCTGCCGCAGCTCGGCCGCGCCGGCCAGGTCCCAGCCGACCAAGGGCTGCTCGATGAGGTCGACGCCCGCCTCGGCAAGCGCCGGCACGGCCTGCCGCGCGGTGGCCAGGTCCCAGGCCTGGTTGACGTCCACGCGCAGGCTGGCGCGCGCGCCGAGCGCCGCCTTGATCGCCGCCACATGGGCCACGTCCTCGCGCCAGCTCCGCGTGCCGATCTTAAGCTTGAAGGCGTTGTGGCGCTTGTTCGCGAGCATGTCCTCGGCCTCGGCGATGTCCGCCTCGGTATCGCCGCTGGCGAGCACCCAGAGGACCGGCAGCCGGTCACGGACCCGCCCGCCGAGAAGCTCGGAGACGGGCAGGCCGGCGCGCTTGCCGGCGATGTCGAAAAGCGCCGCTTCGATGGCGGATTTGGCGAAATAGTTGCCGACGACCCCTGCGTTCAAGGCCGCCATGGCCGCGCCGGGCCGCGTGGCGTCCACGCCCTGGACCAGCGGCGCGCAATAGGTATCGATGGCGCCCTTGATGCTCTCCGGGCTCTCTTCGACATAGCTGAGGCCGCCGATGGTCGCCGCCTCGCCGATGCCCTCCAAGCCCTCCGCGGATTTGACGGTCACCAGCACCGTGCGCTGCGCCTGCATGGTCGCCATGGCCAGCGCGTGCGGCCGGATCGTGGGCAGGCGCAGGATGCGGGTCTCGACGGCGGCGATCTTATCAGCGGGCATAGAGCCCTCCGTTGGCGTCGAAGGTGGCGCCGGTCACCGAGGCCGCGTCCTCCGCGGCCAAGAGTGCGACCATGCGGGCGACGAAGCGCGGATCGCCGAGGCGGCCCACGGGCGTCGCGCCGAGGATTGCCTCGATGGTCTCTGTAGACAGGATCTCGTGCACCAGCGGCACGTCCAGCGGGCCCGGCGAGACCGCGTTGACCGTGACGCCCTTGGCCGCCAGCGCGCGCGCGAAGACCTTGGTCAAGGTGATGATGCCGCCCTTGGAGGCGGCGTAGTGCGCGCCCGTGGCCGCACCGCCGTTTTGCGCCGCCAGGGAGGCCATGTTGACGATGCGGCCGTAGCCGGCTTCGGCGAAATGGGCGCCAAACACCTGGCAGCCCAGGAAGGTCCCGCGCAGATTGACGCGCATGACGTCGTCAAACTCCTCCGGCGAAATCTCGAAGAGCGGC
>JAKSBY010000350.1 GCA_022360855.1 Sphingomonadales bacterium
CACCTGAGCGCCGGCCTCCGCCGCCGCGGCCTTCAGCGCGGCGAAGTCCACATGGCAGGTGAGGTCCGCTTCGCCGGGCGCGGCCAGCGGGTCGGCCGGCTCGTGGTCCTTGACCGCCTGAAACGTATCGCCGGTTTCGCCCTTTCCATAGCCATAGTCGACGATCAGCGTCGCGCCGCCCTCGCCGGTGACGCGCTTGGCGATGCCCCTGGCCAGCTCTTTCGCGGCGGAGGAGACCTCCACGATCCCGCCCTCCGGTACCTTGGCAAGCCGCGCTTCGGGCAGCTCAGGCGCGCCGGACGGTGTCGTGGTGAAGGCGAGGCGGTCTCCGTCAAGGCCGATGCAACGTTCACACCAGCCATCGGCGGTGCGCTGGAACTGGCGCACGGGCAGTGCGTCGAAAAACTCGTTGGCGACCAGGAAGAGCGGCCCGCCCGGCACGTCGGCCAGCGCATCGTGCCAGTGGGCGTCCGGCACCCGCTCCGCCTGTTTCTCCCTTAAGGCCGGGCTCGCTTCGATGAGATGCACGCTCGCCGCCGCCGCGAAGCCGGACGCCTTGCCGGCGGCACGCAGCAGGTCGGCCATCAGGGTGCCGCGCCCGGGACCGAGCTCGGCCAGCTGCACCTCCGGCGGGTTGCCCTGCGCCGTCCAGCAATCGGCGAGCCAGAGGCCGATCAGCTCGCCGAACATCTGGCTGATCTCCGGCGCGGTGACGAAATCCCCGGCCGCGCCCAGGGGATCGCGGCCGGTGTAGTAGCCCCATTGCGGATGCAGGAGTGCCGCGGCCATATAGCGGTCGAGGGACAAAGGTCCCTCTTCGCGGATCAGGCCCTTCAGATGCCCGCTCAGGCTTTGCTCTTGTGCCATTCCCGATATCCGTGCGCCAGCATGTAGCCGCCGAAGGCCAGAAGCGGCAGCGAGAGAATCTGCCCCATGGTGATGAAGCCGCCCAATTCACCGAGATGCGCGTCCGGCTCGCGGAAGAACTCGACGAAAATGCGCGCCAGCCCGTAGCCCACGAAGAAGGTTCCCGTGAGGAGCCCCGTATAGCGCCGGGCGTTGGTGTAGTGGACCATGCAGAACAGGATCGCGAACAAGACGAGGCCCTCCAGCGCCGCCTCGTAGAGCTGGCTCGGGTGGCGCGGCTCGGGCCCGGCGCCGGGGAACACCATGGCCCAGGGTACATCCGACACCCGGCCCCACAGCTCGCCGTTGATGAAGTTGGCCATGCGCCCCAGAAACAGGCCCACCGGCGCGGTGCAGGCAATCAGGTCGGCCATGCGGAAAACCGGGATGCCGTTGTTGCGCGCAAACCAGATGACGCCGAGCACGACGCCCGCGAGCCCGCCATGGAACGACATGCCGCCGTCCCAGAGCCTGAGGACGGCCAACGGGTTCTCCAGGTAGAACATGGGGTTGTAAAACAGCACGTAGCCGAGCCGCCCGCCGAGGATCACGCCCGCCGTCGCCCAGAGCAGGAAGTCGTCCGCATGGCGGCGCGACAGGGGCGCGTCCTTGTGCTCGGAAAGCCTGGCCAGATACCACCAGGCGAAGAACAGCCCGCCGATATAGGCCAGCGCATACCAGCGGATCACGATGGGGCCGATCTCGATCAGCACCGGGTCGATCTCGGGATAGGCCAAGACCCCGATCAGGGGCAGCGTCGATGCGGCGAAATCCATGCACGCAACTCATTCGAAAAAAGCTCGCGCCGATCATCACTGGTCGCGGTGCGAAGTCAACCTACTGATGGCGGCTGCGGCAAAGGGCCCGTTGCATTGGGGGACCCATTCGCCGTATAGCTGGCCGGTCTTGAAAGGACGGACCATGCAGTCAGAAAGTAAGATTCTCGACGATCTCGCCAAGCTGGCGTCGGGCGCCGCCGGGGC
>JAKSBY010000280.1 GCA_022360855.1 Sphingomonadales bacterium
ATGACCGAGACGAGCCCGGTCTCCTTCCAGTCCCTGCCCGACGACCCGCTGGAAAAGCGCGTCTCCACCGTCGGCCGCATCCACCCCTATGTACAGGTCAAGATCGTCGATTCCGACGGGCGCACCGCGCCGGTCGAGACCCAGGGCGAGATCCTGACCCGCGGCTATTCGGTGATGCGCGGCTATTGGGACGATTACGAGAAGACCGATGAGGCCATCGACGCGGCCGGCTGGATGCACACCGGCGACCTCGGGGTCATGGACGAAGACGGCTTCTGCCGCATCACCGGACGCGTCAAGGACATGATCATCCGCGGCGGCGAAAACATCTATCCGCGCGAGATCGAGGAATTCCTGCACCGCCATGAAAAAGTGCAGGACGTGCAGGTGTTCGGCGTGCCCGACGAGAAATTCGGCGAGGAGGTTTGCGCCTGGATCGCACTCAAGCCTGGGACCGACTCTTCCGAAGACGAGATCAAGGCCTTCTGCAAAGACCAGATCGCCCATTTCAAGATCCCCCGCTATGTGCGGTTCGTGGACGCGTTCCCTATGACCGTTACGGGCAAAGCTCAGAAATTCGCCATGCGCGATGCCATGGTGGAGGAATTGGATACCAAGAAAAGCCACGCGGCCGAATAGCCGCTCAACGGAATGCAAGGAGACAGGACATGACCGACTGCAAACTGCTGATAAACGGCGCACTGGTCGACGGCGACGCGGCCCTCGACGTCGTCAACCCGGCCAGCGAAGAGGTCTTCACTACCGTCGCCCAAGCCTCGGAGAGCCAGGCGGCGCAAGCCATCGCCGCGGCCAAGGCGGCCTTCCCCGCCTGGTCGCGAACCCCCATCGAAGAACGCCAGGCCGCGGTCAACGCCATCGCCGATGCGGTGCGCGACAATGCGGACGAGCTGGCGCGCACGCTGACCGCCGAGCAGGGCAAGCCGCTGGTCGAGGCCCGTGGCGAGGTGGCGTGGTCGGAAGGCTACCTCCGCCACTACGCGTCCATGGCACCGGAATCCCGGGTCGTACAGGATGACGAGACCACGCGGGTCGAGGTACGCCGCACCCCGCTCGGCGTCGTGGTCGGCATTGTCGCCTGGAACTTCCCGCTCTTGCTCGCCTGCTGGAAGCTCGGCCCGGCACTCGTGGCCGGCAACACCATCGTCATCAAGCCCGCGCCGACGACCCCGGCGGCAACCCTGATGCTGGGCGCCCTGATCAAGGACATCGTGCCCGCCGGCGTGGTCAACATCATCGCTGACGACAACGACCTCGGCCCGTATCTGACGGGCCATCCGGACGTCGCCAAGGTCTCCTTCACCGGCTCGGCGGAGACCGGCCGCAAGATCATGAAAAGCGGCGCCGACACCTTGAAGCGCCTGACCCTGGAGCTCGGCGGCAACGACGTGGCCATCGTGCTCGACGACGTGAACGTGGCCGAGACCGCGCCAAAGATCTTCGACGCCGCCTTCCTCAACTGCGGCCAGGTCTGCATGGCGGCCAAGCGCGTCTATGTGCACGACACGATCTACGAGGATATGGCCGGCGAGCTGACCCGCCTCGCCGACGAGGCGGTGGTCGACGACGGGGCCAATCAGGGCACGCGCATCGGCCCGTTGCAGAACCGCGCGCAATACGAAAAAGTCAGCGACCTCATCCAAAGCGCCCGCGACGAGGGCGCCACCGTCTCCGGCGGCGACCGCCTGGACCGGCCCGGCTATTTCATCAAGCCGGCCATTGTGCGCGACGCGGCGCAAGGCTCCCGCATCGTCGACGAGGAGCAGTTCGGCCCGGTCCTGCCGCTGATCCGCTTCGAAAACGAGGAAGACGTGATCCTGCAGGCCAATGCCTCGCCTTATGGGCTCGGCGGCTCGGTCTGGTCCGGCGATCAGTCGCGCGCCGAGGCCATCGCCGAGCGCATCGATGCCGGCACGGTCTGGGTCAACCAGCACATCACCATCGGCCCGCACATCCCCATGGCCGGCGCCAAGCAATCCGGCATCGGCATCGAGCAGTCCAAGGAGGGCCTGGAAGAATTCACCCAAATGAAGGTGATCAACATCGCCAAGCCGCCGGCCGCCGCCTGACCGCATCGCGATGGCCGAGGACTATCAGACACGGCGGCGCCAGTTCCGCTGGCGCCGCCCCGAACGCTTCAATTTCGTCCGCGACGTGCTCTACGAGACGGCCGCCGCACGGCCCGATGCCTCGGCGCTGCACTGGGTCTCGGGCACCGGCGCCGAAGACATCGTCGGCTTTCGCGCGCTCTGCGAACGGGCCAACCGGGCCGCGGCCTTCCTGACCGCGCTGGGCATCAAGCGCGGCGATGCGGTGCTCGTGATCCTGTCGCGGGAACAGGCCTGGTGGGACATGGTGCTCGGCTGCCTGCAAATCGGCGCTGTCGTCTCGCCCGGTACCACGCAACTGATGAAGAAAGACCTGGCCTTCAGGCTCCAGGCGACCGGTGCGGCGGCCGTCGTCACCAACGGCGCCGTCGCCGAGCGCCTGGACGCGGCCATCGCCGAGGCGGGCTGGACAGGCGCCCGCGTGCTCGACACCGGCGCCCGCGAGGGCTGGACCGCCTACGACGACTTCGACGGCGCGCCCTTGGCCGACTGCGCCAATACCCAGGCCGACGAAGGCGCGCTCTGGTATTTCACCTCGGGCACCACGGGCAATCCCAAGATGACCGTGCACGGCCACGGCTACGCGCTGGGCCATGAGACGACCGGGCGCTTCTGGCTCCGCGCCGGGCCCGACGATCTGGTCTGGAACGTCTCCGACACGGGCTGGGCCAAGGCCGCGTGGAGCAGCCTGTTCGCCCCCTGGCTCTCCGGCGCCGGCATCTTCGCCCTGCATGCGGACGCCATCGACCCGGCGCGCATGCTGGACGCGCTGAAGCGTTATCCGGTCACCATTCTCTGCGCGCCGCCGACCGCCTACCGCATGTTTATCCGCCAGGAGCTGGAGGGCCGGCAGTTCGCGCATCTCCGCCACTGCGTCAGCGCCGGCGAGCCGCTCAACCCGGAGGTTATCGAGATCTGGAAGGCGAAGACGGGCTTGCAGATCTGCGAGGCCTATGGACAAACCGAGACGCCGTTGCTCTGCGGCAATTTCGGCGGTATGGCGATCAAGCCCGGCTCCATGGGCCTGCCGGCGCCCGGCGTCGACCTTCATGTCATCGACGAGGCCGGCGAAGTTCTGCCGCCGGACGAGGAAGGCAGCGTCGCCCTCCGCGTCGATCCGGAGCGCCCCGCCGGCCTGTTCCTGGAATACAAAGACGACCCCGAGCGCACCGCAGGCTGTTTCCGGGACGGCTGGTATCTGACCGGCGACCGCGCCGCCGTGGACGAGGACGGCTATTTCTGGTTCGTCGGCCGCGCCGACGACGTGATCATCTCCTCCGGCTACCGCATCGGCCCCTTCGAGGTGGAGAGCGCACTGATCGAGCATCCGGCGGTGGCGGAATCGGCCGTGGTCGCGAGCCCGGACGAGACCCGCGGCGAGGTGGTCAAGGCCTTCATCGTGCTGGCCAAGGGCCACGCTCCGTCCGACGATCTGAAAAACGACATCCAAGCCCACGTCAAATCGGTCACCGCGCCCTACAAATACCCGCGCCGGATCGAATTCGTCGACAGCCTGCCCAAGACGGTCTCGGGCAAGATCCTCCGCGTCGAGCTCAGGACCAGGGAATTTGCTGAAACCCCCTCACCCCAGCCCTCTCCCCCTGGGGGAGAAGGGAGGAGCGCCGCAAGGCGCGGAGGGTGAGGGGGCCGTCGAACCGTGAACTGCGGCCTCAAAGCACGTTGAAGTTCGTCCTGAAGCCGATATAGAGGAACCGCCCGACCGGTGAGACGGGGAGCTCCAGAACGCCGAGGGACGGCTCCTGGTCGAACAGGTTGTTCACGCCGGCATAGACGGAAACGAATTCATTCACCTCGTAATCGATCTGAATGTCGTGGGTCCGCCGCGCGCCGAGCTTGATGAACTCCGGATCGGCGATATCCGGATCGCCGGCGATCTCCTCGGGCTCGAACCGCAACAGCCGCGAGAAATAGTTGAACCCGTAATTCACCGTGAACGGACCCTTGTTCCAAGTCAGATCCAGGGTGATCTGGTATTCCGGCGCGATGTCGCTTGAGCCGATATCCGCTTCGCCGACGTCGCTTTCCACCGGCGCGCCGGGCAGCGGAATGAAGGTCAGCTCGTCCAGATAGTTGCCGATCAGCCTGAAATCGAACGTGCCGATGTCGCTATCGATGCCCCAGTCCGCGGGGTCGAGCGAATAGTTGATCTGCACGTCGAGGCCCGCCGTCGTGATCTGCGCGACATTCTGCGGGATCTGCGTGAAGTCGATAATCCCGCCGGTCGTCGGATCGCGCACGATCAGGGCGCAGAACCCGTTTATGCCGGGATCCAAAGTCGGCGCATCGACGCACAATTCCGCCAGCTCTTCGGCGCTTGCGAAGTTCACGGCATTCTGGATCTCGATATCGTACCAGTCGAGCGAAACGGTGAGGCCCGGAATCGCGGTCGGCTGCAGCACGACGCCGAGGGTAAACGACTTCGCGGTCTCTTCCGTGAGGTCGGGATTGCCCCGCTGGATGCCCGGTATCGAGGCCGAATTGGGATCGTTGAATGTCGTGGGGTCGACCCCGAACGCGCTCAGGATGGTGGCGCAGTTCGCAGCGCGGAACTGCGTGCCCTCATTCTGATTGTCCGCATCGCAGGGGTCGTCGATGAACTCGAAGTCCTGCCCGCCCGGGTCGAACAATTCGCCGATATTCGGCGCGCGGACGGCGCGGGAATAGGTGCCACGGAATCGGATGTCCTCGACCGGCGACCAAACCGCGCCGACCTTCCAGGTCGTCGTCGTGCCGATGGTCGTGTAGTCGGAGATGCGAACCGCCGCGTCCACGGTGAAGTCGTTGACCAAGGGCCGGTCGCGCAGGATCGGCAGATCGATCTCGGCAAAGCCCTCGATCACCTCGAAGGAGCCCTGCTCCGGCGGAATCGCATTGCCGAAGGTGAGGCCCGCCTCGGTGATATCGTCGAAGTCGCTGAAGCTCGATTCGCGCCGGTATTCGCCACCGACGGCCCAGCTTGGAGCGCCGCCCGGGAGCTCGAAGAAGCTGCCCGCATCGCCGCTCACATAACCGGAGACCACATGCTGCTTGAGCTCGACAATGTCGACGGTCGTGTTGAACACGAAGGCGATCGCCTCCGGATCGGTCACGCCCTCGCCGAACAAGTTGATCGGCAGACAGCCGCTGCCCGGCCCCGGCGTAAACGTGGTCGGCTCCGGAAAGCCGAGCCAATCCACATTGAAGGGGATCGCGGAGGGATCGAGATTCGAACGGCAGACCGGGTCGCCGGTCGTAGGATCGGTGACCACGTCCAAGGCCGCGGCAAAGCGGTCCTCGAAGCGGTTGTTCAGAACATTGTCGGTGGCTTTGTTTTCGCCGTAGACGTAGGAGATCTCCCAGCGAATCCCGGAATCCATCTCCCCCTCGAAGCCGATGACCGAGCGGATCGTGCGCCGGTCGATATTGTCGCCGCGGACACCGAGATCGAAATGGTCGCGGCTGATGAGAATCAACGGCGAGCCGGCGTCGTTCGCGAAGTCCAGGATGTTCTGCGGAATGAACGGATTGTCGGGCTCGATCGCCAGGAAGAAGTCGAAGGTCGGCTGGCTGAACGCGATCGCTTCGGAATCGACATATTTGAATTCGGCAAAGAAATTCGCCCAAGACGCCACCTCGTAACTGAGCAGCGCATTGGTGGAGAAACTCCGTTGGCTGGGCAGGAGGTCACCGATGAAGTTCTGCCGTGGCGTTCCCGATCCTCCCTGTTGGAAGAAGGGCGGAACGAACTGCGTCGGCCCCGCCGGCGTATCGAACACGGTGCCGAAGTCGAACGGATCGCCGTCGCCTTCGAAGTCGGGCGAGAAGTCGAAATCGGCGTCGATGGCGCCGTTCC
>JAKSBY010000757.1 GCA_022360855.1 Sphingomonadales bacterium
CGGCACCAGCCCGCATGACCTGTTCGACGAGTACTGCGCCGTGTTCGGCGGCGATATCCAGACCCTGTTCCCGGTGATCGATACCGAGATCGGCAAGCTGGGCACCATGACCTGCCACGACGGTTGCACGCCGGAGGTTTCCCGCGCGCTCGGCTATAACGGCTGCGAGGTGATCTGCCACCCGGTAGCGCTGCAGGAGGTGGAGGGCGTGTCCGAGCCCTGGGACTTCTGGATGTTCACCCGGCGCACCCGCGCCCATGACAACATGGCCTATGTGCTGGGCTCCAATTGGGGCACGGTGAACTACGACTACTATCCGCGGGCTTTCTGCGCCGGCAATTCCTTCGCGATCGACTATACGGGCATGGTGATGCGCCACGCGCCCTATCCGGAGGAGCAGGTGCTGGCGGCGACCATCGATATCGAGGCGCTGCGCGAGCATCGGTCGCGCTGCAACCATAACACCTGGGTCGACGTGCGCACCGAGGGCTTCCGGCAGATCTACGAAAAGCCGATCTATCCGCCCAACCGCTACCCCAGCGGCCGGCCGCCTAAAAACCTGGCCGACAAGATGGGGCCGGTCAGCGAGGTCTTTGCCGATCTCTACGGCCGCGGCCAGTTCACGCCGCCGGCGGGCCTGAACGTGGACGACATGGCCGGCCAACACGAGCGGCGCATCCGTCACGCGCAGGAAATCGGCACCCTGAGGCGCGACTGAGCGGCGGCAACCGGAGACAGGCCATGCGCATTGAAAGCCCCCTGGCGGACATGGATTTCTTGGTCGGCAGCGTTGTGCGGCGGGGCGACGCGCTGGTCGTCACCAGCGATGCGGCGAGCCCGCTCGAGGCGACGGTCTTGCTGAGCGACCGCGATGCGGCCACGCTGTTCGCCGCCGTCCTCAAGAGCCCGTCTGCCCTGGGCTTCGTGCTGACCCTGCCGTTCCGCTGGCTGCGGGGAAAGAGCGGCAGGCCGGCCGCCGGGTCCGGCGCCCGGCATCCTTTCGACCAACTCAACAAGCCCTGGTAAGGAGTCCCACCGATGCAGGAGACTTGGCGTTGGTTCGGCCCGGACGATCCGGTCAGCCTTGAGAACGTCCTGCAGGCCGGCGCCAGCGGCGTGGTGACCGCGCTGCATCATGTGCCGGCGGGCGAGGTCTGGCCGCTCGAAGACCTGCTCGCGCGCAGGCGCATGATCGAGGCGGCCGGGCTCGTCTGGTCGGTGGCGGAGAGCATTCCGGTCCACAGCGACATCAAGGCGCGCACGGGCGATTTCGCCCGGCAGATCGAAAACTACAAGCAGTCGATCCGCAACGTGGCGGCCGCCGGCGTCGGCACGGTCTGCTACAACTTCATGCCAGTGCTGGACTGGACCCGCACCAGTCTCGACTACGAACTGCCCAACGCGGCCCGCGCGCTCAGCTTCGACATGGCGGAATTCGCCGCCTATGACGTCTTCATCCTGCGCCGCGAGGGCGCGGAGAACGACTATGACGCCGAAATCGTAGCCCGCGCCAGGAAACGGTTCGAAGGTCTCGACGAAGCGGCCAGGGTGGTGCTGGAAAACACCATCATCGCCGGTTTGCCCGGCGGCGAGGGGTCTTATGGCCGCGACGAATTCCGCGCCGCCATCGCCCGCTTCGGCGCTCTTGGCGAGGCCGGCCTGCGGGCCAATCTGCTGGCCTTCCTGGAGGAGGTCATCCCCGTGGCCGAGGCGGCCGGCGTGCGCCTATGTATCCACCCAGACGATCCGCCGTTTTCGCTGTTCGGCCTGCCGCGGGTGGTTTCGACCGCCGCCGACGCGCGTGTCATCCTGGATGCCCAGCCGTCGCCGGCCAATGGGCTGACCCTTTGCGCCGGCTCCTTCGGCGCGCGGGGCGATAACGACCTGATCGCCATGGTCAAGGCCTTCGGCCCGCGCATCCACTTCGTGCATCTGCGCAATGTGAGCCGTGGCGACGACGGCTCGTTCTATGAAGCCGAACATCTGGGCGGCGATACGGACATGACCGGGCTCGTTGGCG
This sequence comes from Sphingomonadales bacterium, assembly GCA_022360855.1. Taxonomy (GTDB): domain Bacteria; phylum Pseudomonadota; class Alphaproteobacteria; order Sphingomonadales; family JAKSBY01; genus JAKSBY01. The sequence goes on from JAKSBY010000757.1 coordinate 2,021, forward strand.
CGTTGCTGGCCGAGGAAAAGCAGCGCCGCGCGGCAGGCCGCTCAGACGCGTCGATCCCCATGCGCCCGGACCACGGCCATCTCATCGGCGACGAACGCGACGCCGATGGGGTCAATCCGGGCTACTCCTTCGCCGGGCGCTTGAAAGGCCTGGCGGAGCTGCGTGGCGTGATCCACGCGCTCAACGCCCTCGACGGCGCGGCTCCACGAGACTGAACCATACGATACTTGGATATGGCCGAAGCAGGCCTATGCTGTTTGTTGGGCATGGTGACGCGGCCGTCAGCCCTCGCGGAAGCTGCGGGCAAGGCGGTCGGTCAGTGGCTTCAGAAGATAGCTGATCGGCGAGCGGTCGCCGGTCTTGATGAACACCTCGGCCGGCATTCCCGGCACCAGTTCCACGTCGGTGTCCGCCGGGCCGCCCGCCACCCGGATACGCGCCAGATAGTGGGGCGCCTGGGTCCGTTCGTCGACTACGGCATCGGCCGACACCCAGGCCACCCGGCCGTCCAGCTCCGGCGTGGCCTGTTGGTCCAGGGAGGAGAAACGGACCGTGGAGGTCATGCCGGCGGCGATCCGCTCGATATCCTCGACCGGAACC
>JAKSBY010000166.1 GCA_022360855.1 Sphingomonadales bacterium
CGGTCAGGGCGATCCAGCAGGTCAGATAGGTCTGCGGCTCGCAATAGGTGTAGCCGTTGTCCTGATGCCAGGGGAATTCCCGGCCCTTTTCCGGTTTCTTGTAGACCGCCTGGTTCCAGTAAAGCCGGACATCCGGTCCCAAGAGGTCGTGGGTGACCTCCTGAAACAGAGGGCCGGCGCAAAAATCGGCGACCCCGGGCGCGGCCAGCGCAATATCGTTGGCGAAGGTCATGGCCTCGCGCTCGTAGGTAAAGGCGACGTCATCCTCGAGCATGATCGTATAGTCTTCGATTGCCGCTTCGATAGGGTCGATCTCGGCGATCAGGGACGCACAGGTCTCCGCCGGCACCGCATCTTCGAGGACGATAAAACCCTCGGCATTGAAGCAGTCGATCTCGGCGGCCGAAAGCCGCCTGAGGCCTGTCTTCGGCCGGTCAGACCAGACAAAGCCCACGTTTCGGGGATCCAGGGTCAGAGACATGGCGCGCGGTTGGGGCTTCCAAATTCCATGCCAAGGGAATAAACGATTAACCTCTCGGAATCAAAGGACCCTCTATGACCAGCGACGCCCACCGGACCCTGCCCAAGGCCGAACTCCACGTGCATATCGAAGGCACGGTATCGCCTGAATTGGCACAAAGGCTGGCGGCGCGGCACGGTATGGATGTCGGCCATTTGATCCACCCCGAGCGCGGCTATGTGTGGCGCGACTTCGGCGAGTTCCTCGCCGCCTATGACGGCATCGCCGATGCGGTCAGAACCGCCGAGGACTATTACGACGTCGCCTATGAGTATCTGGCGGCGAGTGCGGCGGGCGGCGTCATCTACACCGAGATGTTCATGTCTTCCGACCACGCGGAGGAATGCGGGCTCCCCTATCCCGATCTGGTTGCGTCGCTGGTTCAGGCGGCCGAGGACGCCCGTGCGCGTCACGGCATTCACGCCCGCTACATCCTCACATGTGTCCGGCATCTTGGCGTCGCGGCCGCGGAAAAGGCCGCGCGCAACCTTGAACGACACCCCCATCCCATGGTGGTCGGCTTCGGCATGGCCGGCGACGAAGCCGTGGGCGCATACGGCGATTTCGCATCCGCATTCGCCATCGCCCGGGGCGCCGGCGCGGCACTGACCGCCCATGCCGGCGAGATCCTGGGGCCCGAAAGCGTACGCGACGCGCTCGACGCGCTCGACGTCGCCCGCATCGGCCACGGCGTCCGCAGCTTCGAGGACCCGGCGCTTTTGGACGAACTCGTGGCGCGTCAGATTCCCCTGGAGATTTGCCCCAGCTCCAATGTCGAGCTCAGCCTTTTCCCGAGTTTGGCCGCGCATCCGGTCAAGCGCTATCTGGAGGCCGGCGCCAAAGTCACTCTGAATTCCGACGACCCGCCGTTCTTTCATACCGACATCGCCGCCGAGTATGATCGGGTGGCCGCAGTCCACGAACTCACCCCGGCCGAGCTCGTTCAAATCACCGAAAACGCCATCGACGCGGCCTTCTGCGATGCCGATCTCAAGGCCCGGCTGCGCGCGCGTGTGGCAGACTGGCAACGCTCGGCCGGCGAATAGTGGCCGCAAGGTTGCTGCGCGTTGACTTCATCAAATGAAACGATTAACCGTTGAGGTGGAGACTTTCACTTTTACCGTTGCTCTGAATAAAAATCCCGGCGTCCGCGTCCGGGTGTAAAAAAGCCACAGGTCCGCCAACGGGCCTGACCAGGAAGAACAAAATCACGGAGGAAAAGGTCGATGACAATTCGTCGAATTGGGCAGTGCAGCGCGATCGCCATGGTGCTTTCCGGCGCCTTTGCGGTCCCCGCGCCGGCGCAGGATATTGCGGGATTTCTAGAGCAGGTGATCGTCACCGCCCAACGGCGCGCCGAAGATTTGCAACAGGTGCCGGTCTCGGTCAGCACGTTGAAGGGCGAGCGATTCGAGAGCATCTTTACCGCCGGCGAGGATATCCGCGCGCTTTCCGCCCGCATACCGAGCCTGTATGCGGAATCGTCCAACGGCCGGTTCGCGCCGCGCTTCTATATCCGCGGCCTCGGCAATTCCGACTTCGACCTCGCCGCCTCGCAGCCCGTATCCATCATCATGGACGAGGTGGTGCTGGAAAACGTGGCGCTGAAGAGCTTCCCGCTTTTCGACATCGCGCAGGTGGAAGTGCTGCGCGGCCCCCAGGGCACGCTCTTCGGCCGCAACACGCCGGCGGGCATCGTCAAATTCGACACCGCCAAGCCGACCGACGAGCTGGACGGCTTCGGCACGATCTCCTACGGCAGCCGTAACACGGTCAACGCCCAGGCAGCCGTGGGCGGGCCCTTGATCGACGGCAAGCTCTCGGCCAGGATCTCCGGCCTCTATCAGCACCGCGATGACTATGTGAACAACGCCTTTACAGGCGAAAACGACGCGGTGGGCGGCTTCGACGACATCGCCGGGCGTATCCAGCTTCTGTTCACGCCGTCGGAAACGTTTCGGGCGCTGGTCAATTTCCATATCCGCGATCTCGACGGCACGGCCACCTTGTTCCGCGCCAACATCATCCAGCAGGGCTCGGACGAGCTGATTCCCGGCTTCGACCGCGAGACGGTGTTCTTCGACGAGGGCGACAACAACCCGCAGGAATATAACTCCTGGGGCGCTTCGGCGCGGCTGGAGGCGGATTTCGACGGCTTCTCCGTCGTCTCGATCACCGCCTACGAGACCACGGACGGCCGCAGCCTCGGCGATATCGACGGCGGCTTTGTCGGTCCCAACTCGTTCTTTACGGACCCGCCGGCACCGCCCTTCTTCCCGGACACGATTCCGTTCCCCTCGGTGACCCAAGACGGCATCGACGATCTCGACCAGATCACCCAGGAGGTCCGCTTCGCCAGCGATACCGACGGACCGTTTAGCTGGCAATTCGGCGGCTTTTTCTTCGATTCCGAATTTCAGATCACGACGATGCCGTTCTTCGTCCCCCCGTCTACGTTGGTCCATGAAAACACGGCATGGGCAGTGTTCGGCCAAGCCACCTACGACATCACCGAAACCACGACGTTTACGGGCGGCCTCCGGTTTACGGACGATGAAAAGGATCTGACCGTGGCAGCCTCTCCATTTGGAAGCCCACCGATCAATGTCCAGGACAGCAAACTGAGCTGGGATTTCAGCTTCAATCATCAGGCCAACGAGAACGTCAATCTCTACGTCCGCCACGCCCGCGGATTCCGGGGCCCAACCATCCAGGGCCGCGACGTGGCTTTCGGCAGCGCGCCGTCGGTGGCGCAGTCGGAGACGAGCCTGTCGTTCGAGGGCGGCGTGAAGTCCGAGCTGTTCGACCGCCGCGCGCGGGTCAACGCCTCGGTCTATTACTTCCGCACAAAGGACCTGCAACTCTCGGCGGTCGGCGGCGACGGTAACACCATCCAGCTCGTGAACTCCGAAAAGGGCGTCGGCTGGGGCTTCGAGATCGACACCGAATTCGTGCTCACCGAAAACCTCAACGTCACCGTCGGCTTCAGCTACAACAACACCGAGCTGCAAGACCCGAACCTGTTGGTTGCCCCTTGCGGCTCGGGTCTTTGCACACCGCTGGATCCCGCGGTGGGGGGCTTTGTCTCGGTGGACGGCAACCCCTTCCCCAACGCGCCGGAGCTCATCTTCAACTTCTCGGCACGGTATGGCCAGCCGGTGGGCAATGACGGCGAGGTGTTCGTCTTCACCGACTGGTTCATCCAGGGCGAGACCAATTTCCTGCTTTACGAGACCGAGGAGTTCCGCTCCAGCGGCGACCTGGAGGGCGGGCTCAAAATCGGCTACCTGCACAATAACGGCCAATACGAAATCGCGTTCTTCGCCCGTAACATCACCAATGAGGAAAACCTCAAGGGCGGGATCGACTTCAATAACCTGACCGGCTTCCTGAACGAACCGCGGACGTTCGGTGTTTCATTAACGGCGCGTATTCAATAACAATAAAACGTGCCGGATCATAAGGCCCGGGGCGCGCGCCCGGGCCTTTCCTTTTTTGGGCCGGCCTTTTGGGGCCTCTTTGTGAAGGTGGCCTCGCCCACCGGGAGTGGTCTATTATTGTGAAATGAGTAGCGGAGCCGGCAGAAGAAAACCCACCTTGCGGGACGTCGCCCGGGCGGCGGATGTATCCGTGGCCACCGTGTCCTACGTGATGAACGATACGGGCTCGGTCGGCGAGTTGGTGCGCGCCCGGGTCCGCCAGGTCGCCGAAGAGCTCGGCTACCGGCCCAACCAGTCGGCCAAGGCCATGCGCACCGGCCGCTCGCAGACCCTCGGGCTGATCCTGCCGGATTTGCGCAATCCGTTCTTCGCCGAAGTGGCGCAGGCGGTGCAGATGACCGCGCGCCAGGCCGGCTATGCGGTCATCCTGGTGGATTCCGGCGAAGACGTCGCGGCCGAGCGCGAGGGCGCCGACGATCTCGTGCGCTATGGGGTCGACGGCATCATCTGGTGCCCGTCGTCCAATACCGACAGCCTGGCCGCCCATCGCGGACATCTGCCGATCACCGTCGTCGCAAGGCCCCTGGCCGGCTATGACGCGGTCGCCTCCGACTATGAGGCGGGCGGCGCCATCCTGGCGGATTTCCTCGTCGCCCAGGGCTATCCGTCGGTCGCCATCATCTCGGGCCCGCAGAGCCTGTCCAGCGCCAGGTTCCGCCGCGACGGCTTCATCAGCCGCCTCGCCGGCCGGCTGCCGATCGCCTGGGAGATGGAGAACGCGTTCTCGGTCGAGCTCGGCCCCCAGGTCCGCGCGCGGCTCCTGCGGGGTGACGCGGCGGCCATCGTCTGCGGCAACGACCTGATCGCCATCGGCGCCATCCGCACCCTCATCGAAGCCGGCATCCGGGTGCCCGAGGACGCCGCCGTCTTGGGCTATGACGACATCCCCTGGGCCGGCATCCTGATGCCGAGCCTGACGACCATTCACCAGGCGCTCGATACCTTGGGCCGGGAAGCGGTGGATCTGCTGATGCGGCGGATCGACAACCGGTCCGCCCCCGAACTCCAGCGCAAACTGCCGGTGGCCCTGGTGACGCGCCGTTCCACTGCGGGCCAGAGGCAAAGCTGACGCTGTTCAGGCGCTGGTGAATCGTTTAAGCTGACCGACCAAAGCGCGATTCCTGAACTCAAGGACCCGTAGATGAGCGAGATCGAGGCGTTTGTCGCCGGCTTGCCCAAGGCCGAGCTGCACCTGCATCTGGAGGGCAGCCTGGAGCCGGAACTGATGTTTGCGCTGGCCCGGCGCAACGGCGTCGACATCCCCTTCGGCAGCGTCGACGAGGTTCGCGCCGCCTATGAGTTCGCCAACCTGCAGGACTTCCTCGATATCTACTATGCCGGTGCGGACGTGCTCCGGGAAGAGCAGGATTTCTACGACCTCACCCTGGCGTATCTCAAGCGCGCCGCGGCCGATGCGGTGCGCCATGTGGAAGTCTTCTTCGATCCGCAGACGCATACCGACCGCAGCATTCCCTTCGCCACCGTGATCAACGGCATCCTGGCAGCATTGGCGGAAGGCGAACGGGAGCTCGGGATCACCTCCGGCCTGATCCTGTGTTTCCTGCGGCACCTCTCCGAAGACGCCGCCTTCGCCACCCTGCAGACCGCGGAGCCCTATTTCGACCGGCTGGCCGGCGTCGGCCTGGATTCCTCCGAGGTCGGGCATCCGCCGTCGAAATTCCGGCGCGTGTTTGCCGCCGCCGGACAGAACGGGCTCAGGCGCGTGGCCCATGCCGGGGAGGAAGGCCCGCCGGCTTACGTTTACGAAGCGCTGGACCTGCTCCATATCGACCGGCTCGATCACGGCAACCGGTCCCTGGAAGACGACGCGCTGGTCGGCCGGCTCGTGCGCGAGGAGATGACCCTGACCGTCTGCCCGCTCTCCAACCTCAAGCTCTGCGTGGTCGACGATCTCGTGAACCACCCCCTCCGCCGCATGCTGGAGCTCGGGCTCCGCGCCACCGTCAACTCCGACGATCCCGCCTATTTCGGCGGCTACGTGAACGAAAACTACGTCAAGACCGCGCGCGCCCTCGGGCTCGGCCCCACCGATCTCGCCACCCTGGCGAAGAACAGCTTCACCGGCTCCTTCCTCGACGATGCCGCAAAGACCCGCCACCTCGCGGCGGTCGACGCCTATGCAGACGGTTTCGAGATTTGACGTCGCCGGCTTGATCGGCAAAGCTACCGACGACCGCACCGGTTGCTGGTGGAGGTTCTGGAAACCGGCGGAGATTGGGTGAGAGGGGTGCGACGGAGGCGCGTATATAACCGGGCTTCAACCTGTCCTACGCCGGCACTGGCCTGTCAAAGCAGATTCATTTGATGATCGTTGGGCCTATCCGGCACAGGGCGGGCCGCAACTTCGGCCAACTTCGCAATATTGGCCCGACCCGTTTTGCGGCTTCGTGACAGGCGATAGGCACCCAGACCCAAAAGCTGGGCGTTGCCTGGCGCCTGCTCTTCGATCGCCTCATAGTTGGCAACGAATAGCGGCTTCTCTTTTTTAAGGGTGTTCATTCCGGCGGCTAAGGTTCCGCCTTTGTCTCCGGCCTCTATCACGATCATTGCGCGGCTCAGCGCAATGATAAGGTCGTTTCGAGTCATCGCGCGATAGCCGCGCCATATGGCCTCAGGTTCAAACTGACTGATGACCAGGACGCGATTCCAGTCCCAAACGGGGCAGAGTTCGCGGCGTATCCGGAACTGGTCCATACCCTCGGGCAGAACCAGAATTGTCGAGCCGCCTGCGGCAAGTGCGGCGTGGTGCGCTGTGGTATCGACGCCCGCCGCATTCCCCGAGATAATGACGAACCCGGCCTGAGCAGCCTGATCAGCACAATCAACCGCAGCGGCAAGTCCTTTTTCGCTGGCTTTCCTCGAACCACAGAAACCGAGTCCAGGAGCATCCAATAGGAGAGAATTTCCCTTGACTGTCAGCACGGGTGCTTTGGCGCCATAGGCGGCCTTCACCGACGCCGGGTACGAACTTGCGTCGGGGGAAAGCTGTGTCGATTCCGGCTGTATGTCTTGGGATTCGTTCACGCCGATCACCTCAATTAGCCTATTATAGCACAAGACAGTTTACTGATTATCTGTATCCCTGAGTGTCTTGACCGCACACAATCCATAAATCTCGCCCACGCCGGCATCGCGCAACTTGGAGGCCACATAATGGATGGTGACGCCCGACTGATATTTGTCGTCGATTAGGATGACGGAAGGGCTGTCCTCTAATGGCGGGTCGAATGACAGGCCACATTCATCCCAGACATCCCATCTCTCTGATGCGGGCGCGTCTTTGATCTCCCGTTTCGGACCGGAAAACGAGAAGCGATGGGTTACGTCCTGGATGCCAAGCTCCTCTGCAATGCGCTGCGCGAGTATTCTTGGCAGGTCGAAATGCTTGTCTGGGTGTGCCGGTACGGCCGCGATGATCTCGCACTCACGATAGAACGGTAAATCCGTTATTGCCTCACAATAGGCCGTAACAAGGTTCCGGATAGCACGCGGGTTCTCTTTGTGTGTATGTTTTGCTTGATGTTCCAACCGGCCCAACGCCGAATATTCGGCACCTGGCCTGGGTCGGTTCAGATCAAGGGCGATCGACAAATCCAGGCAATCCCGCAAGAAAATACGTGTGCCTTGACGTTTGACCCAGTCCTTTATTTGAGCAAATTCGCTTTCGGATTCGATGTAACGGCCATATCCGCCGAACTGCCCCTTATCGGAAAGGTGTAAATGCGTATCCCTCTCAAAAATGTCGCCGACGGACGCTCTGAACGGAACTGAAAACGTACCAACGGATCCCTTGTAGCCAGATTTTCTCTTGGGTTGATCTGTACGTGTATAGGCGAAGGAGATGCGTCGCGGCTCAACCTCAGCTAATCGCAAAACATCTTTTTTAGAGATTTTCTTAGGGCCAAAAAGATCTTCGGAGCCTGCCAATCTACTACCCTGACGGTAATATTGATATATCTCACTATGCGAAAAGTACTCACACCTATCTAGGCTATCAATTGAAAAATATGCTCTTTCTACAGCTAGGAATATAGCGCCGGCCACGGCGGGAGAACTTGAAAGGTCAGTGTCACCCCTTTAGCTTCACGCCGCCGCCATTCTCGTCGAGGAAGGCGACGCCGTGGGATTCGAAGGTGGCGCGGAGGACTTTGAGGGTGCTTTTGCGCGGGGCGGCGGTCAATTCGGCTTCGAATTTCTTGATTGTGCTGAGCCCGACATCGGAGCGGTCGGCCAGCTCTTCCTGGCTCAATCTGAGAAGGCCGCGCGCGGCGCGGCATTGGGCGGGCGTAATCATGGGGCGATATAAGCGGCCCAGGCCCAACTCGTCAAACCAATCAATTTAGGTTTGACAAATATGAATAATTCGTTTCTAATTAAATAGTTCGTTTCGCTAATGCAGGCTCCGCAGGTGCTCCAAACACCCACGAAGCCCTGACCACACCAACCTTTGAAGGAGATTGGCATGGCTAATCCATCCCATAGCACAGCTTCACCTGATCCTAGAAACCCCCAGACGTCCAACTCCGTTCGTCCTGAGCTTGTCGAAGGACCGGACGGCCGCGCGGGCTTCGACATCCTCCTTCGCCAAGGCTACGGAGGACAAGCGCTCAGCCCGAACGGAATTCCAAACCGCCGCACCCTGCTTACAGGCGAAGGGAGTGCGTCATGACCAAGGACAAGAAGAAGAAAAGGCGCAAGGCCCCCGAGGCTCCGGCCGAAGCTCCC
>JAKSBY010000334.1 GCA_022360855.1 Sphingomonadales bacterium
GGGCGGCCAGGCTTTCCACCGTCTCTACCTGTCCTATGACTTCGGCGCGGACAGGCGCTACCGGATCTATGCCGGCATCAATAATCTGTTCGACAATTTTGGGCCGCTCCTGCCCGCGGGCCTCGACAACGGGAACAGCCGAAACATCGTCGGCGAGTTGAACGATGCGCTCGGCCGCGAGTTCTTTTTCGGCGCACGGGCGCGCTTCTAGGCCGATCACACGCTGATCGCCTAACGACAACCGGTGCAACTATGCAACAGGTGCGCGCCAACTTGGCGGCGATTGTTTCTCCCTGCGTAACAAGAATGAAAGGCGGGCGTCCACGTTCCGCCGACGCAACCAGGGAGACACGTCTTGAATATCCAGTCGAAAATCGGCCGCCTGATGGCCACCACCGCAGCAAGCGCGATTCTGGCCACCACGGCGAATCTGACAATTCTTGCGCCGACACCGGCGCTCTCCCAGGAAGACGACGCGGCGGACGATCCGACCGTCGCGGAGGAAAGGGAAGTGATCGTCGTCACCGGCTCGCGCATCCGCCGGACCAACGCGGCGTCGGCGGTCCCGCTGCAGGTGTTTCAGGTCGAAGATCTTGAAGAGATCGGCACCACCGACCTCGCCGAAGCCTTGATTCAACTGCCGGGCGTCTCCCCCGGCATCTCACCGCAGGACAGCAACAATCTGATCCAGACCAGCGGCTTGTCGACCATCAGCCTGCGCCGCCTCGGCGACGACCGCACGCTGGTTCTGATCGACGGCAAGAGGGCCGTCTCCAACTCCGGCAACTCCGACCGAGTCAGCCTCTCTACCCTGCCCGTCGGCTTCGTCGAACGCACGGAGATAACGACCGGCGGCGCCTCAGCGATCTACGGCTCCGACGCCATCGCCGGCGTCGCCAACTTCATCCTCGAAAACGATTTCGAGGGCATCGAGCTCGACGCCCGGTGGTCAACCCCCGAGGCCAGCGGCGGCGAGGAGTACCGGGTGAACGGCCTCTTCGGCCACCGGTTTGCCGATGATCGCGGATATGTGCTCTTCGGCGTCAGCTATCGCGACGAGAACATGGTGCGCGCCGACGACACGCGGCCACTTTCGGTGCTGGCCATCGAGTTCGACGATCCCTCCACCAGCGCCTCCAATTCATTCGCCGATGAAATCAACACGCCGGGATGCGATCCCGAAAACGAGGACCGGCACTGCCTGCTGCCCTCGTTCAGCACCTCGACGCCCGGCGGCGTGTTCGAAGGCGGCGACGCCTGGTTCAAGGACGGCCAGTGGTTCAACGACAAATCGCTGCAGCCGCCGGACCGGACCGGCTCGCAGGACTTCTTCAATGACTTCGACGGCTTCAATTTCCGGCCGGGCCGCACGCTACTGAGCGAGCGCCAGGTCCTGAGTATCGCGGTCCGCTCTACCTTCGAAGTCTCGTCGGCCGTGAACGCCTCGCTGACCGCGATGTTCTCCGATGTGGATACGGTGACCGCCGGCGGGTTCGAAACGCTGAACGACGACGACGCCTTCGGGCTTCTCAATGAATTCGAGATCGGCAATATGGCGTCGGATCACCCGTTCATCCCGCCGGAGGTCGAAGAAACCCGTAGCGGCAGCGTGTCGTTTGACCGCCGGCTGGTCGAGCTTGGCGAACAGCAGCGCATCAACGACCGCGATACCATCAGGATCATCGCCGATCTCTCGGGCGACGTGTGGGACGATTTCGGCTGGGAGGTTTACGGCACCTATGGCCGGTTCGAGCAAACCCAGAACAACCCCAACGAAGTGAACTTTCTCAATGCCCAGCGTGCGCTGGATATCGAGCCCGACGGCGCCGGCGGCTTCCAATGCGCGGACGCGGCCGCGCGCGCCGACGGCTGCGTACCGCTCAACATCTTCGGCGCCGGCACGATCACGCCGGCGGCCGCCGACTATATCCGCTACAACGGCTTCGCGACGCAGGTGCGCCGCCAGTATACGGCGGGAGGCTACATCACCGGCCCGATCTTCGAGCTTCCGACCGGCCCGGTCCAGGCGGCCGCCGGCTTTGAGTATCGCCGCGAGAGCCAGGACACGGTCGGCGATCCGGACGGCGATCTCGTCGGCGGTCTTGACGGCGATCCCATGACCCAGGATTTCAACGTGACGTCCCTGGCGACCTTCCCGTCCATCTCGTCGAGCTATGACGTGATCGAAGGATTTGCCGAGATCGACGTGCCGGTCATCACCGACGAGCTGAACGTTCAGGCGGCGGTCCGGCTGGCCGAATACAACACCATCGGGACCATCGTCAGCTACAATGCCGGCGTCGTCTGGCAGCCCGTCGACGACATCCGGTTCCGCGGCCAGTTTTCGCGGTCGCAGCGGGCGCCGAACCTGACCGAGCTGTTCTCGCCGCCGCGTCCCGACGCCGACGGTCTGGACGACCCCTGCGAGGGCCTCTTCCCCGACGGCACCGGAATCGGCCAGCCCGAGGGCGTCGGCGGCGAAAATGCCGATCTTGCCGTGGTTTCGGCAAACTGCCTTTCGGAAGTCGGCATTCAGGCGTTTTTCGCCGATCCCGACAATGCCGGCAATCCCTTCGAAACCGATTCCTCGACCCAGGGACCGAACTCCGGTAATCCCAACGTCCAGGAGGAGACCGCCAATACCTTCACGGCGGGCTTCGCCTTCCAGCCGCGTGCCATTCCCGGCCTGACC
>JAKSBY010000439.1 GCA_022360855.1 Sphingomonadales bacterium
CGGTGCCGATGTAGCACACGCGCGGCTCCGGCATCTCGGCCAGCGACAGCAGGTGTTTCTGAAGCACCGGGGCCTGCCAAAGATCGACAATGAATTTGCCGCCGATCGCGAATATCTGCCGTGTTTTCATGATCCGAACTCCCGCGAGAGTCTATCCGGACACGGAAGAGGTTTTTGCTCATTTTTCCTCCGGATTCCGAGTTTTTCTCTGCGCGCCCGCGGTAGCATGGGCGTCTTTCTGAGGAGGTCATGGCATGCGCGTCTTGATGGCCGGTACCTGGCGAGCCTGTCTTGTCGGCGGCGTTTTTCTGTCAGGTCTCGGCGGTGCTTCGGCCGAGGCAAGCTGCGGCTATGACTGCCGCGTCGGGCGCGCCGCGGCTTTTCAAAAACAGGCGATGGTCCCTCTATTGCGTGATGTGCCTGCGATGGGTCAGCTTGGCGGTCCGTTTGCCGAAGTACACTGGTATGACGCGGGCGAGGCGTTCTGGTTCGTGCGCCGGATGCCGGATACGATTGCGCTTTTTACCATGCGGGTCGATGCCCGCCGCCCGGAACTGCTTGTCGATGTCAGGGTGCTGGTCGACCGCGTGAAGGCGGAGATTCAAATCGATATCGAGAGTTTGAAGCCTGAGTCGCTTTCTTATGATCCGGCTGCGCGGCAGGTCAGCCTGCAGGTGGGGGCCGACCGACTTGTGTTCGATGCCGGGTCGCTTGATCTCGTTGAAATCGAAGCCGCGCCCGGTTCCCAGGAAGACCCACCGGTTACACCCTCGCCCGACGGCAGGTTCCAGCTCTACACCAGGGACCACGACCTGTTCGTAACGTCTTCCGGTGGCGCTACGCGACGGCTGAGCAATGACGGCACGCTCTGGTACTCGTTTTCGGGGCGTTATGCGCGTAGCAACCCGATGCACTATCCCGGGCTGCCGGAACGGGCGCCGCGCGTGACCTGGATCGGGAACGGCCCGTATTTTGTGATTGAACGGTGGGACTACCGGCAGGTGGGCGATGTCTGGATGGTGGATCCCCTGACGGACCGGCCGGTTTTGCAGCAGCAGAAAATGGCCTATCCGGGGGAGGCGTCGATTCCCAAAACCGAGCTCTGGGTTTTCAACGCCGAAAGCGGCGATGGACATGTGATCCGGGACGACGGATGGGACTATGTCGGCAGCATGGACCATGGCGCCGGAGGCTACTTTCCATCCCGCGACGGGCAATGGCTCTATGTTACCAGGATAATGCGGGACTACAGCCGCATCGCTTTGTCCAAAATCCGCGTGGCAACGGGCGAAACAATCGACATCCTCGAAGAGACCGGGGGGCCGCAGCCCCATGGCAGCAAGTCTTTCTTTGGCGTGCGGTGGCCCGGCTTCGTCGAATTGAGCGATGGTTTCCTGTGGAAATCGGACAGGGATGGCTTTCCGCATTTCTACCGGTATGACGGCAACGGAAAGCTGTTGCGCCAGATCACGAAGGGGCCATTCGCGGCCGCCGAGATTCTGCATGTGGACGAAAAGTCGGACAGCGTTGTTTTCTCCGCTTTCGGGGATGGCTTCGGCAATCCCTATCGGATGAAGCTGTTTGCGGCCTCGTTGAGCTATACAAACGTCAGGCCGCTTGATGCGGATAACCTGACGCACCACGCGCAGTTCTCGCCCAGCGGGGAACATTTCGTCGACACGGTGTCGTCGGTTTCCAGCGCACCGGAATTTCACCTCAGAAGCCGCGACGGGCGTCGCCTCGCGGTCATTGCCGAGGCCGACATCGGGCCGCTCGCGCGATCGGGCTGGCGGCCGCCCGCCGAGTTTCAGGTGCTGGCCGCCGACGGCAAAACGCCGCTTTACGGAGTCATGTGGACGCCATTCGATAGGCGAGAAGGCGACAAATACCCGATCATCGTCCGCGTTTATCCCGGGCCGTCGTGGGAAATCGTGCCGTCCGCCTTCGCGGCCGATCATGCCAATACGGCGCTGGCGCAGCTCGGCTTCGTAGTCGTAACCCTCGGCCAGCGCGGCGGCAGCGACATGCGGGGCCGGGACTATCACCTCCATTCCCGCGGCGCCGACAGGCTCAGGGACTATCCGATTGCCGATAACAAGGCCGCCATCATGCAGCTTGCGGCGCGCTTCGACTTTATCGACGGCGATGCGGTCGGCATTGTCGGGCGCTCGGGGGGCGGCTTCATGGCCGCGACTGCCATGCTGCTGGAGCCTGACTTCTACAAGGTCGGCGTGTCGATTGCCGGTAATCACGACAACAACATCTACGAGATGAACTCCAGCGAGTATCATTTCAGTGTACCCGAGCTGGAGCGATACCCCACCAATGCCGATCTCGCCGCCCGACTGAAGGGCAAGCTGCTGATCGTTCACGGCGACTTGGACGACGACGTCGCCGTATCCCACAGCCTGCGGCTTGCCGGAGCCCTGCAGCAGGCCGGCAAGAAGTTCGACTTCATGATTCTGCCCGGCGAGCGGCATCGCTACAGCCCCGAAATCTCCCGCTATCTGGAGCGGCTGACGTGGGATTACTTTCTCACCAATCTGGCCGGTGTTCGCGCCCCCGGCGTCGATCTTGTAAAGTAAGACGCGAGGTCGCGGATACCCGATCACTATCCGAGAGAAAACCAGAGTAAACCCACGAAATCCACTCGCGCGCCGGCCTGTGCGATACCGGTCGTGAAGTCCATAAAGGGAGCGAAGCGGATGCCAACGGGCCTGCGCATTGGAATTTGGGTGGCGGCCGTTGCGGTGGCCGCCGGTCTTGGCGGGCTCCGGGCCGAGACCGTTCAGGTCTCCACCGACGAGGGGACGTGGATGAACGTGGACGTCAGCCCGGACGGCCGGCAGGTGGTGTTCGATCTCTTGGGGAATATCTATCGGATTCCCATCGAAGGCGGCGATGCCGTACCCGTCCTAGAGGGCCGGCACTGGGAGACGCAACCCCGCTTCAGCCCCGACGGCACACGGCTCGTCTTCATCAGCGACAGATCGGGCGCGGACAACATCTGGACCGCGTCGGCTTCCGGTGGCGATCCGCGGCAGGTTACGGCGGAGCGTGAGCATATACTGAACGCCCCGGATTGGAGCCCGGACGGCGCGTCCATCGTCGCCCGCAAGCACCATGTTGGGAAACGCACCGTCGGCGCGGGCGCGATCTGGCTGTACCCCGCTTCGGGCGGCGCAGGGCGGGAACTGGCCGGCCCGGCAAGCCTGCAAAAAGACCAGAACGAGCCCGTCTTCTCACCGCTCGGCGACAGCATCCTCTATTCGGTGGACATCAGTCCCGGCCACGAATTCACGTACAACAAGAACCCGTATCGCGGCATATTTGCCATCTTTCGCCACGACCTCAAACGGGGCACCGCGGCGCCGATCATCGGCGGCATCGGCGGCGCGGTACGTCCGCTTATATCGCCGGACGGGCGCTACGTTTCCTATATCTCCCGCCGCGAGCTGAAAACGGTCCTGATCGCCAAGGACACGCAGTCCGGCGAGGAGCGCGTCCTTTTCGAGGCGCTCGATACCGACCTGCAGGAGCTCTGGGCCAACTCCGGCTACTATCCGGCCTATGACTGGTTGCCGAACGGTGAGGAGATCGTCTTCTGGTCCGGCGGCAAGATTCGCCGGGTCGCGGTCGCGACGGGCGAAGTGCGGGACGTCCCGTTCCGTGTCCGGCAGGCGTTCGAGGTCACGGCTCCGGTCAAGGCGAAGCGGCAGAGTTTGGGGCCGTCCTTCTCGGTGAAGGCGCTGCGCTGGACGCAGGTCTCGCCAAAAGGCGACCGGGTCGCATTCCAGGCGCTCGGCAAGATCTACGTCGCAGATCTGGCGGGGGGCAAGCCGCGGCGTCTGACCGGCGAAGAGAGCCTCATCGAGGCGTTTCCCGCCTTTTCCCCGGACGGCGACTGGGTCGTCTATGCGACCTGGCATGACGACGAGCTCGGGTCGGTGCGCCGGACGTCGCTCACGGGCGGCGAGACTCACGTCATCACCCGAAAGCCCGGCCATTACGTGGAGCCCGCGGTCAGCACGGACGGCGCGCGTGTTGCGTACCGGCAGGTCCCGGCCAATCCCATGGTCGCGCCCAAGTGGGCGACCGCGCCGGGGGTCTACGAGAATAGCTGGGAGGGTGGGGCCGAGCGGCTGGTAACCGAAGACGGCTCTCTGCCCCAATATTGCGGCGACGGAGTGCGCATGTTCGTCATGCGCCGGCAGCCCCGCCCGAGCAAGCCGCCCGAATCCTGGTGGCCGGAGGACCGCTCCCTGGTCGAGGTCAGCCGTGAAGAGGCAACCGCGCGCCCGCTTATCACGACCGATTTTGCGGAGGAGATCAGGATATCGAGTGACTGCCGATGGCTGGCGGTCGTCGAGCGTGGCGACGTTTATGTCAGCGCTGTCGATGGCGAGCGTCGCCGCCTGCCGGGCGACGGTGGCCGGTATCTGAGCTGGTCGCGGGACGGTAGGCTGTTCTGGTCGCTGGGGCCGGATATTCACAGTGTCCGTCTTCGCGGTGACAGCCCCGATCTGGAGCCAAAAGAGGCGCGAAATGTCGGCTTTTCCGCGGAGACCGACAAACCGGAACAGACGATTGCGCTTGTGGGCGGGCGGATCATCACCATGCGGGGCGACGAGGTCATCGAGGACGGCGTCATCGTCGTGCGGTCCGGCCGGATCGCCGAGGTCGGAAGAACCCGCGATGTGGAGATTCCCGCCGATGCCTTTGTTCTGCCGCTGGAGGGACGCACGGTCGCGCCGGGCATGATCGACGCGCACTTCCACGGGCACATGAAATACGGCGTCAGACGCCATCAGACCGTGCTGACCAGACGGAACTGGCAATACTACGCGACCTTGGCCTTCGGCGTGACCACCGTGTACGAGCCCTACGCCCTGAGCACCGCGGATATCTTCGCCGACAGCGAGCTGGCCAAGGCGGGCCTGATCGTCGCACCGCGCATTCTCTCCACCGGCACGGCGCTCTACGGCGCGGAGGACGAGATCAAGGCCGTCATCGACGGTCCGGACGACGCGCGGAAAGCCGTCGGACGGCGGGCGGCGTATGGTGCCGGCGGCGTCAAAAGCTATCTTCAGCCGCGCCGCGACCAGCGCCGGCAGATCATCGCGGCGGCGCGTGAACAGGGCCTTTTGGTCACCGCCGAGGCTTCGATGTCGCCGGCCAACGCCATGGCCTATGTCGTCGACGGCCATTCGAGTATCGAGCACCGATCATTGCCCGCCCGCCTCTATGACGACGTGGTCCAGTTGTGGAGCCAGACCGAGGTCGCCTATACCCCGACGATCCTGATCAACACCGGCGGCGTTCCGGGCGAAAACTACTGGTACGCCCGAGACGAGGTCTGGAAGCACCCCATCCTCAGCCGATTCGTGCCGATGGGTGTTCTGTTCTATTTCACGGTCAGGCGGCAGGTCACGCCGGACGCGGACAACAGCTTCCTCCAGCCGGCGCGGTCGGTGAAGCGGCTGCACGACGCCGGCGTACGCGTCCTCGTCGGCGCCCATGGCCAGCGCGAGGGCCTGAGCTATCATTGGGAGCTGTGGCACCTGGCAAAGGGCGGGATGGCGCCGCATGACATCTTGCGGGCGGCCACGCTGGACGCGGCGCGGCATTTCGGGCTGGATAGCGATCTCGGGTCGGTCGAGGTCGGCAAGCTGGCGGACTTGGTCGTATTCGAGCACGATCCCCTGGACGATATCTACCAATCGGACCGCGTCACCCACGTGATGATGAACGGCCGGCTTTACGAAGCCGCGACGATGGATGAGATCGGTCCGACGCCGAAGCCGCGCGATCCGTTCTATTTCGAATGAACGGCAATCAGCGCCCCGAGGCGGTCGAAATCGAGATTCCCGCCGCTCACCACGCAGATGACGGTTGATTTGCGCGGCAGTCCGTGCCGGTGCTTCAGCAGCCCGGCAAGCGCTGCGGCGCCCGCTGGCTCGGCATAGAGCTTGCAATACCGCATCAGGCTGAACATGGCCTCGGCGATCTCGGGGTCTGACACCAGGACCATATCCTCGACCCTGCGGCGCGCGATCTCGTAGCAGGCTTGGCCGGCGCCGGGCGCGGCGAGCCCGTCGGCGATGGTGTCCACCACGTCCAGGTTCACAGCCCGGCCGGCTTGCAGGCTTTCGGTCATGGCGGGCGCGCCGGTGGGCTCGACCCCGACGATGCGCGTCCCGTTCCCCATTGCGTCCATGGCCAGGCAAAGTCCGCCCAGCATGCCGCCGCCGCCGACCCCGACAAAGATGGCGTCCGCCTCGGGCAGGTCTTCTACCAGTTCGAGGCCGAGAGTCGCGTGTCCTTGCATCAGGGGCAGACTGTCGTAGGACGAGATCATGGAATAGCCCCGTTCCGCCGCGAGTTCTCGGCAGTGGGCCAGGCACTCGGTGGGCGTGCCCCGTAAAATGACCTCCGCGCCATAGTCTTGCGCTGCCTTTGCCTTGGTCGGACTCGCCGTCTCGGGCATGGTGACGACGGCTTTGGCTTTCAGGATCGCCGCCGCGTAAGCCAGCCCCTGCGCCGCGTTGCCGGCGGAAAAGGTGATGACGCCTTTGTCTCGTTCCTGTTCCGGAAGCGATTTCAGCGCCCACAGCATGCCACGGGGCTTGTAGGAGCCGGTCTTCTGAAACAGCTCGCATTTCAGAAAGACGTTGTGCTCCGTAAGGTCGCTGAGCATTTTCGACCGCCACAACGGCGTTCGGTGCAGAAACGGGACCGTCGCCTCTCTGACGCGGAGCAGGATGTCCCTGTTAAACTTTTCCATGGCGGCTCTCTATGGGCCTTTGACAATCGGCAGGATGAGGCGGGAACGGTAGTTGCCGCCCATGTGGACGGCGTTATGGGCAATTTTGTAGTCTGCCGTAGCCGCGTTGTCTGCGCCAGTGTTCAGGTTGCGGTCGAAGCGCGGGAAGTTGCTGCTGGAGATTTCCAGTCTGATCCGATGGCCGGGCCCGAACCAGTTGCTCGTCGAGTCCAGGTCGATGGATATCCTGTATATCTCGCCGGGCCGCATGGGCGCCGGGGCGGTGACGTCATGCCGGTATCGCATCCGTGTTATGCCTTCGACCAGGTTGAAGGCACGGCCGTCCGGATACACGTCAACCAGCTTGGCCGTGAAATCCGTATCCGGGCAATCCGAGGATACGAAGAGGACAACCTCGATCGGGCCGGAAAC
>JAKSBY010000094.1 GCA_022360855.1 Sphingomonadales bacterium
CCCGGTTGCACAGCTCAGTCAGCATGGCTTCCGGATCTTTCAGCACGTCCTTGGCGTCGAGCACGGGCGGGGCAGCGCCTGTTTCCTGGGCGACGAAATCGTAGAGCGCGACCTGTGTGGCCAGGCCGAAATCCTCTGCTGCGATCTCGGGCCGGGTGCGCACGTAAGAGGCCACCATCTCCTCGGGCGCGCGGATCAGGAAGCAGTTGACGAAGCCGGCGAGCCAGCCGTGATCCATGCCGCCGACAAAATGATGCGCCATATGCTTCTGGTACCAGACCGGGCGGCCCTCCGGCACGGGGCCGTTCAATTGTGCGGCAACCGCGCGCCAGTCGGTGGGCTGCGACGCCAGCACCGCGTCCCGGCCGGGATGGTCGAGGCCGGTGACCGCCAGATAATGGGCGTAGAAGGGCTCGTCGACGACGACGGTATCTTCGCGGTTCTCGAAGGCGCGCATCATGGCGGTCGAGATGTTGCGCGGACCCGACCACATGGCGATGCGGACCGGCGCGCTCATGCGCATTCCCGTTCGATGCGGGCGTGGTAAAGGCCGCGCAGTTTGCCGGTGACCGGCCCGGGCTTGCCATCGCCGATCACGCGCCCGTCGACTTCGCGCACCGGCACCAGCCCGGCGAAGGTGCCGGTGACGAAGGCCTCGTCGGCGCCATAGACGTCGGTCAGGCTGAAGTCCTTCACTTGTGCGGGCATGCCGGCCTCGCGGGCCAGCTCCAGCACCAGCCCACGGGTGATGCCGCCGAGGCAGTAGCGCCCGGACGAGGTCCACACCTCGCCTGAGCGCACAATGAAGAAGTGGGTCGAATTGCAGGTGGCGACGAAGCCGTGCGGGTCGAGCATCAGGGCCTCGTCCGCGCCCGCCTTGGCCGCCTGGATGCAGGCCAGGATGCAGTTGAGCTTGGAGTGGCTGTTGAGCTTGGGATCCTGCACGTCTGGCGCGCCGCGGCGCACATGCACCGTGAAGAGCCGCACGCCGGCTTCGTAGAGCGCCGGGTCGGCGGATTTATATTCCGGGACGATGACGACGGTCGGCGGACCGATGGTGACCCGCGGATCCTGGTAGGGCGTGGACTTGACGCCGCGCGTGACCATCAGCCGGATATGGACGCCCTCCTCCATGCCGTTGGCATCGAGCGTTTCGCGGAGTCGCGCGGCCATCTCATCCGGCGTCAGGCCGATGTCGAGATCCAGCGCCTTGGCGCCCTCGTAGAGCCGCGCCAGATGGCGGTCGAGGAAGGCGATCTTGCCGTTATGGACGCGCAGGCCCTCCCACACACCGTCGCCGAGGATGAAGCCGGAATCGAAGACCGACACGACCGCCTCGGCACGCGGCTTCATCTCGCCGTTGACATTGATCAGGATGGTCTCGTTGCGCGCGTCCTGGCTCGCGTCATGGGTGGCCATGGCGGTCCCTCCGGTCTGCCTTTTCGCCTTCTTTGGCGCTACAATGGACTCATGGCTTTTCTCCGCGCAATGGCAAAATGGCTCGGCCCGGTTGCCCTGCTCGCGCTTATCCCGTCGGCCGCCGGTTCCGACGACCCGCGGGCGCTGTTCACCGATGGGGGCGCGGCGGTCGTGCGCGACGTAATCGACGGCGACACGGTCCTCCTAGAAGACGGCCGGCAGGTGCGGCTCGTTGGCATTCAGGCGCCGAAGCTGCCTTTGGAGAGGGAGGGCTTCCGGGCCTGGCCGCTGGCCGACGCGGCCAAGGCGCGGCTCGAGGAGCTGGTCGCCGGCGAACCTGTCAACCTGCTCTATGGCGGCGCGGCGGAAGACCGCTACAGCCGCCGGCTGGCGCATCTCTGGCTCGCCGACGGACGCTGGGTGCAGCGGCAGATGCTGCTGGCCGGACTGGCGCGGGTCTATACCTTCGCCGACAATCGCGCCGGCGCCACCCACCTTCTCGCCGCGGAGGCCGAGGCGCGGGCGGCAGGCCGTGGCATCTGGGCCGATCCCTACTACGCGATTCGCGCGCCCGACGAGACCTCCGACTTCTACGACAGCTTCCAGATCGTCGATGGCACCATCCGATCGGCAGCGCTGGTTCGGGGCACGTTGTATCTGAATTTCGGCGAAAACTGGCGGCACGACTTCACGGTCCGCATTCTGCGCAAACACGCCCGGCATTTTCCCGACGCCGACGCCTTCGAAGGCCGCCGCGTCGAAGTGCGCGGCTGGCTCTTCGCCCGCAACGGCCCTATGATCGACGCCACCCATCCGGAGCAGATCGTCTTCAGGGCCGATAGCGCCGAAGATCGAGAGGGAGTGAGATGAACCAGATGCCGACTGTCGCCCGCCGCCTTTGCCAGATCCTCGCGCCGCTCCTGCTGCTGGCGGCCGGCGCCTGCACGACCAACCCGGCCACGGGCAAGGCGGAGTTCACGCCGTTCCTGACACCGGCGCAGGAGATCGCCCTCGGCGCCCAGGAGCATCCCAAGCTAACCGCCGAATTCGGCGGCATCTACGACGATCCGGAGATCGGCGGCTATCTCGCCGAGGTCGGCGGCCGGCTCGCCGCCGCGTCGGAACTGCCCGATCTCGACTTTACCTTCACCCTCCTGAACTCGCCCGTAGTCAACGCCTTCGCCCTGCCCGGCGGCTATGTCTACATGTCGCGGGGGCTCCTGGCGCTCTTTAACGACGAGGCTGAGATGGCCTCGGTGCTCGGCCACGAGATCGGCCACGTCACCGCGCGGCATTCGGCCAACCGCTACAACCGATCGATCTTCGTCGGCCTCGGCGCCGCCGTGACCAGCGCGGCGGTCGGCAGCAACATCGTTACCGACCTCTTGAACCAGGGGTCGCAGCTCTATCTCCTCTCCTACTCGCGCGGCCAGGAATTGCGGGCCGACAGCCTCGGCATCCGCTATGTCGACCGGGTGCGCTACGACCCCCTGGGATCGCCGCGCATGCTGGGATCGCTCGGCGCCTATTCGGACCTTCAGGCGCGCATTTCCGGCCAGCAGGCGCAGCAGACGCCGAGCATCTTTCGCACGCATCCCCTGAGCAGCGAGCGGGTTGAGAAGGCACTCCAGACCGTGCGCGCGCTACCGCAAGACCGCCAGTCGGGCGCGAAGAACCGCGACCGCTTCCTCAATGCCATCGACGGCATGATCTTCGGCGACGACCCGGCCCAGGGCATCGCCGAAGACGGCGTGTTCCGGCATCCGGCGCTGAAGCTCGCCTTTGCAGTGCCGTCGGGCTACACGCTGCGCAACACCGAGGAGGCGGTCTATATCTCCGGGCCCGGTGATTTCACGGGCCTGTTTACCGGCGGCTCGGTCGCCGCGAACAAGACGAACGATCAGCTCCTGCAGGAAGCCTGGGCCAGCATCGCAGGAACCGACGCCGCGGCCCTCGGCAATCTGCAGCGCTTTCAGGTCAACGGCATCGAGGCGGTCACCGGCACGGCGGTGATCGGCGACGCCCGCCAGTCCTCGGATGTGCGCATGGTCGTCTACCGCTACGATGCGGCGCACGGCTACAGCTTCCTGTTTCTGACGCCCCGCGGCGGCCTTGCCCAGGCGAGCAACGCGGTCGAATCGATGATCGGCAGCTTCCGCAAGATCTCCGATGCCGAGGCGGCCGAGGTCCGCGCGCTCAGGATCAAGGTGGTCACGGTCGAGCCCGGCGACACGCCGACCAGCCTGGCCGAAGGGATGGCCTTTGAAAGCCACCGTCTGGACCGCTTCCTGGTGCTCAACGGGCTCAGCCGGGACGCGGTCCTGAAGGCCGGCGCGCGGGTCAAGCTGGTCGTCCGCGACTGACCGGCATGGGACCGCTGGCGCGTCTGGAGGCGGCAGTCCGCTCGCTGATCTACGACCCGACACAGGTCATCGGCCGCAACCGGGGCTTCTCCGAATGCCTGGTCTGCGGCCATCACGGACGGTTCTGGAGCTTCGGCAACCCGCCCCGGCGCAACGCCCAATGCCCGCGCTGCGGCGCCAAGGAGCGGCACCGGCTGATGGCGCTTTGGATGCGCGGGCTGCCCGAGCCGCTTTTCGCCGGCAAACGGGTTCTGCACGTAGCGCCGGACCCGGGCGAGCGCGCATTGGTCGAAGACGCCGCGGAATACACGACCGCCGATCTCGACCGAACGGACGTCGATCTCAAGCTCGATCTCACCGCGACCGGGCTGGAGGGCGGCGCCTATGACATCATCCTCTGCAGCCATGTGCTGGAGCATATCGACGACGACCATGCGGCCATGCGGGAAATCCATCGCCTCCTGGCGCCGGGCGGCGTTGTGATCCTGATGGTGCCCTATCTGGCCGGGCTCGCCGAGACCTACGAGGACCCGACCATCACCGACCTCCGCGGCCGCCACCGGCATTTCGGGCAAAAGGACCACGTGCGGCTCTATGGCCGCGACTATGTGGACCGGCTCGCCGCTGCCGGCTTCGAGGTAGAGACCTTCGCCGCCGCGTCCGCAGACTGCGTGCGCTACGGCCTAGTCCCCGGCGAGCCCCTGTTTGCTGCCTGGAAAAACCGACAGTCTGGAGATTAACGGCCCTATTTGGTATAGTGCAGGTCGCACCATAGTGAACCTTTGTGAACCGAATGTAATGCAATGACCTCTGAAGCTTTCACCATTCGCACCCAATCGGAAACGCTCGAGAAGCTGGACCGCTTGGCTGCGCAGTTGGACCGGTCGCGCAACTATCTCGTCAATAAGGCGCTCGATGACTACCTGGCCGCGCAGTCTTGGCAGATTGAAAAGACCCTGGACGGCATCGCCGCGGCCGATCGAGGCGAGCTCTATGACCACGACAGTGTTTTCGGCGAGCTACGTGGGAAAATTTCCGCGACGGAAGATCGATAGTCCGTGAAGATCGCTTGGTCGGGCCCGGCAAAACGTGACTTGGACACTATCCTCCTGCACATCGCCGCGGACAACCCCGAGGCCGCATTGGCGGTCTGCGATCGAATCGAAGAGGCCGTGCGTTCCTTGCTGATGCACCCGAGGCTCGGCCGCCCGGGACGCATCGACGGGACCCGGGAGCTGATCGTGACCGGAACGCCGTACGTCGTCCCTTATCGCATTCGCGCTGCGACGGTCGAAGTGCTTGCCATCTTTCACGGTGCGCGAAAATGGCCAATCGAACTGTGAGTTTGTCGCGATAAAAAAGGGCCCGATCGGCTATCGGGCCCTTTCCGAAATTCGTTGAATCTGTCGCCTACGCGGCCATCAGCACCTTTTCAAGGCGCTCCATCGCGGCCATCTCGTCGATTGCCTCGACCGCAGCGATCTCGCGCGCCAGCCGGCCAAGCGCCGCCTCGTAGATCTGGCGCTCGCTGTAGGACTGCTCCGGCTGGTCCTCGGCGCGGTGCAAATCGCGCACGACCTCGGCGATGGAGACCAGATTGCCGGAATTGATCTTCGCCTCATATTCCTGCGCCCGGCGGCTCCACATGGTCCGCTTGATGCGCGCCTTACCCTTCAGCGTTGTGAAGGCCTCGTCCATGGTCGCTTGGCTCGACAGTTTGCGCATGCCCGCGGCTTCCGCCTTGTTGGTCGGCACCCTGAGCGTCATCTTCTCTTTTTCGAAGCGGACGACATAAAGTTCCAGCTTCGTCCCGGCGATTTCCTGGTTCTCCAAAGCAATCACCCGCCCCACACCGTGCTTCGGATAAACCACATAGTCGTTTACCGAAAACGTCAGTTTTTTGTCTTTTGCCATAGCGCTTATCTCTAACCCTTTACTATTCCAATCAATTCAGAACCGGCAATTCCAGAACCGGACGGGGCGGTCTCAATCCGACAGCTTCATTCCGCGGCCGCAATCGGCCCGGTTTCCACTGCGCTGCTTTGTGTCGGATTTCTGCGTTGCCGTTTTTTGCGGGCATCTCGCCCGCTTATATCCGCCGTTCCTCGCCGGTTTCTGCCACTCCAAGCCAATATTGTAACATAATTTTAACTGAAATGGTAGCCCTTGTTGCAGCGCAATATAAACGCCGCAAACCAGGCCGCTTGAAAGGGCGCGAGTCTAGCTGCCGCCGGGCTCGGCGCTGAAATACTTATCGTATTTGCCTTCAACGTCCTTGAAGTCGTCAGCATCGGCGGGCGACTCCTTCTTCACCGTGATGTTGGGCCATTCGACGGCGTATTTAGCGTTCAGCTCAAGCCATTTCTCGAGGCCGTCTTCGGTGTCGGGCAGGATCGCCTCGGCCGGGCATTCCGGCTCACAAACGCCGCAGTCGATGCACTCGTCAGGGCTGATGACGAGCATATTGTCGCCTTCGTAGAAACAGTCCACCGGGCAGACTTCCACACAGTCCATATACTTGCATTTGATGCACGCCTCGGTCACCACGTAGGTCATGACTATTTCCCTCTACTCGCAGTCTGAATTACCGCCGTAACAGAACTGACATTGCGCCGGAATTTGTGGCACAAAGTCTTTGGCACCTCAACAGAATTTGCCTAGCCTGGCAGGTTAAGAAAATCTATCGCCCGTCCAGCCCGAGCCGCGCGAGAACCCGCTTGCGCGCCTCGCCACGCTCGCGCTCGGTGACGTAGAGCAAGCCGCCGATCCGGCGCAACAGATTGCCCTCGTAATCGTCGAGAATTCCGTCCGCGTAAACCACCTCCCACAGCATTTCGATCAACTCGACGCGTTCTTGCGGCTCGTAGGCCTCTTTCAGCACGCGCGTGAACCGCTGCAGGTGGCTGGCGTCGGCCTGGGCGTCACCGGCCGCCGCGATCAGGGCCGCCACATCGTCGTCCGAAAGGCCGAAGAAACGCTTCAGCGAGGCCGCCATGGCGGCGCGCTCCCTCTCGCCGAAGGCGCCATCAAGATGCGCGGCCTCCACCAGAAGCGCCGCGGCGGCGAGCTGCTTGGCCTCGAAGTCATGGCCCAGCGTGTCCGGATCGGCGGTTCCCGAAAACAGCGTCTTGATACGGTCGAACATGGCACTCCTCGCGGTCTTTTCCTGAAGGCTAGTTCAGCCGAACAGGCGCTTCAATCTTTCGATGGCGCGGCGGTGCGCCTTGGTCGGCCGGCCCGCGCCCTTGTCGCGCACCGCCTGGGGGATCTCCGCCGTATCCTTTTCTTCGGACTTGGGCGGCGGACTGAGGTCCTCATAAAGTCCGCGCGCCTCCGGCGCCGGCCCGCGCCGGGTGCCGAGCGCGGCGATCCTGACGACGACGATACGGCCCGCCTTGGGAAAGGTCAGCACGTCGCCGACCGCGACCTGCGCGCTCGCCTTGGTCTGCGGCTCGCCGTTGATGCGGATCTTGCGCGCCCGGCACTGCTTCGCCGCCAGGGACCGGCTCTTGAAGAAGCGCGCGTGGAACAGCCATTGATCGAGGCGGAGCCTGCCGCCCGGCAGGTCGGTCATGGACGAGGTTCCGGCTCAGGGCCGGAGCGTGGACTTGATGTTCGATTCCCTGCCATAGCGGCGGAAGACTAGCGCCTCGAAATCATATTTGAAAGGCGGGCAGGCCTTGACGCCGAGCTGCCGGTTGAGGTCCCGGAGCTTGGGGCAGCTCCCCATGCAGGTGGGCAGGAGCGCGCAGGACGTGCATTCCGGGTCGTCGAAGGGATCGCGCTCGGTCAAAGGCGTCTTGGGCAGGGCGGACCAGCTTTCGCGGTCCTCGAGATGGCCGACGGCGACGCCGCCATTCTCGAGCTCGGCCCAGCATTTGAAGAGCTCGCCCTTGGCCGAAACGACGAAGGAATTGAGCGAGTCGACCTGGCACACCGCGGCCATGGAGGGCCCGGGCGGTGTGGCGGCGAGCGGCCAGCCGCGCGCGTCGGACAGGGCGACCATTTTCGCCTTAAATTCTGAGAACTCCCTGGGGCTCAGAACATCCGGCGCGGCCGGTCCGGCGGAGAAATTCTCCACCGGCGACAGGTCCACCGCCACACGTCCGATGATGCCGCCCGCTTCCAGCGCCTCGAACAGCGCCGCGGCCGAGGCCATGTTGGTGCGGTCCACATTCATGCGGATCGCGATCCGGACGCTGTCCGGCAGATTGTGCAGATTGGCGACGATGCGGTCGAAGGTGGCGCCGTGGCCGCGCTTGAGGAAGCGCCGCGTGTCGTGAATCTCCGCCGGTCCGTCGAGGGTCACCTGGGCCTGGCTGACTTCGCACGCCTCGAGGATCTCGCAGACCTTGGGCGTCAGCCCGTAGCCGTTGGTGATGATGTCGGCGGTGTAGCCGTCGATACGGCCGTCCAGCCGCATGGCCAGGAAGTGCCGGCTCAGCCGCCGGATCACCGGCAGGCCCATCAGGGGCTCGCCACCGAACCAGGAGACCGACAGCTCCGCGCCCGCGCCGACCGTGTCGGCCAGCCACTCGGTGAAGGCGATCAGCCGCTCCTGCACCGCCGGCGTCATGACGCCCTTGATGTGGCTCTCGAAGCAATAGGGGCAGCCAAAATTGCAGTCCAGGGTGGGCGCGACGGTCAGATGCGGCGAATAGCGGCTCTGACGCGCGCCGTTGAAGACCTGGGCGACGGCGGCGACCTCGTCCACATGGTCTTCCACGGCAAAGCCGGCCTCGAGCAGCCGGCCGCCCGCCTCGGCCCCAACCTCGCCCTCCTGAATGCGGCCATAGAGCCCGGCCAGATCGGATTCGAGAACCAGATAATTGCCGGTCGCGGTGTTGTAGAGCGCGCGGAAATCCTGCCCCTCGGGCGCGATTTCCACATTAAAGCGCGACGGAACCAGGGCGCAGCCAGGCATGGCCGTAGCCGTGTCTCAGAAGTCGATGCTGACGGACTGCACCGGCCGGCACTGCATCGGGCTGCACGGCGTATCGATGTCCAACGCCGCGCAATCCGCCACCGGCTTGCAGGAAAGCAGGGTCGGCTTGCAGGTGATGTTGACCTCCTTGCAGGGGTCCGCCTTCATCTTCTTGCACTTCTTTTTCTTCTTCTTGGCGCCCGAGACGGTCGCCATCAGCTGCGCCGCGTGGAACGCGGTGGCCTCGTCGCCGGTGAAATGTGAAATGTCGCGGCCCGCGCCGCCGGTGGCTGTATTTGCCATGACCTGTCCCCCATCAATGCCGATGCACGATCTATACGTGCAAACGCAGAGCGTAACACAGCCTTAGGGACTTGGGCAAATCCGGCGCGGTCAGGGCGAGGAGTCGGGCGCCGGCGCCTTCCTGAGAGCGGCCAGGGCGGCGAAGGGCGAGTCCGGGTCGGCGGTGCTGCGTTCGCGCTTCGATCGCCGCTGCCGCCTGGCCGGCCCGGCCTTGCCGGACTCGCCTTTGGCCCGCCGCCGTCCTTTCCAGGTGAAGACATGGCGCGGCGCCACGTCCGGCTCCGTGGCCGCCGTGTTGGTTTTGCGGTAGCGGTAGCCGACGGCCGCCATGGCTTTCGCGAAATCCTCGCCCGAGAGGCCCACCAAGCCCATGATCTCCGGCGTCGCCTCGAAGCTCTTGCCGTCCTGGCCGAGCGGGCGGACCGCGTCGGCCAGGCGCTCGAGCATGTCGACCCGGATCGCCTTGTTGCCGCAGACGCGGAAGCCGGCGACCTCGTAGAACCGATGATCGGCGCCCGGCGCCACCTCGGCCCATACCATGC
>JAKSBY010000624.1 GCA_022360855.1 Sphingomonadales bacterium
ACATGGCCCGATCTGAAGGTCTATGCGGTGGAGCCGACCTTATCGCCGGTCCTCTCCGGCGGCGATCCGGGCCCACACCCAATCCAGGGCATCGGCGCCGGCTTTATCCCGGACGTCATGGATCTCGGCAAGATGGACGGCGTGATCCAGGTCTCCCCGGACGACGCCAAGGAGATGGCGCGCCGGGCGGCGAAGGAGGAAGGCGTGTTGATCGGCATCTCGTCCGGCGCCACCCTGCAGGCGATCAAGCAGAAGCTGCCCGAAATCCCCGAAGGCGCCCGCGTCCTCGGCTTCAACTACGACACCGGCGAACGCTACTTCTCAGTGCCCGACTTCCTGCCCGAGGAAGGGTAGGGACGCGGGCTACTTCGCCCGGCCCTGCAGCTTTTCCACTGTCCTGAGGCCGCCGAGGCCGAGGAGGGCGAGGACGAGTTCCATCATGTTATCGGTGGCGATAGCCGGCGCGGCGAGGTCGAGGCCCCGTGCCGCCACGACCCACTCGAAGACCGGGTGGCCGAGGAAGGCCCACAGGAAGCCGAGGCCGCAGACCCAGCCGATGAAGGGCCGCCAGCCGGCGACGAAGAGCGAGCGGTGGGCCGCCTCGATGCGGTTGATCTCGGCCTGAAGCAGCTGTGGCTGCTGGGCGATGCGGGCGAGGAGGGCCTGCTTGTCGAGCTTTTCCTCGTCCGAGGTGAAGAGCTTGTCGAAGGCGGAGCCGATGGCCTCGATGGGTGCGGCCGCGCCGGTCCCCAAGAGTCTGGCAAAAAAACCCAACTCAGGTCTCCTAAATAGACGGTGTTCGGGACTAGAGCATGATGCGTTTAGGTTTACCCATGCTCCTTATTGTCACCCGCCGGCTTGACCGGCGGGTCCATATGGGAACATCTCGGCCGCGCAAACATGGATTCGCCGGTCAAGCCGGCGAATGACAGAGGGGGATGAATCGACCTAAACGCATTCCGCTCTAGGTGGAAAATTCGCGCGCGAGAAAGAAGGCGAGGACGCCGGCCAGCGCCGTGAAGCACGCCCAGGCGGCGCGGCCGATGAGCCCGCTATTGAGCCGGCTCGCCCGCTCCACAGCGTTCAGCCGCGCCTCGAGCGCGCGGATATCGGCGCGCAGCTCGCCTGCCTCGCCGCGCAGCCGTTCGACGGAATCGGCGAGGCGATCGACCGCATGGGCCAACTGGCCGGCGAGAAGCCGCGCCTCGGTCGCGTCGCTCATAAGGGTGCTATCTGGGTTGAGGACTCAGGAAAATTAACCAAATAGTCCTATTTTTCCGTTCGGCTGTCAAGCCTGGAACATTTCCGGCTCCGAATTCACACTTCCTGGGAGACCCCTTCCTCCGGAAGCTTCTCGGCATGGTCCTTCCAGGCCTTGACCACCGCATGCGCCAGGGTGGCGAGCGGGATGGCGAAGAACACGCCCCAGAAGCCCCAGATGCCGCCGAAGATCAGAATGGCGAGGATGATGGCGTTGGGATGCAGCTTGACGACTTCGGAAAACAGGAGCGGCGCCAGGAGATTGCCGTCCAGCGCCTGCAGCACGAGATAGGCGATGACCGCGACGAAGAAATCCGACGTGATGCCCCATTGGAAAAAGGCGACGAAGGCGACCGGGAAGGTCACCACCGCGGCACCGATATAGGGAACGATCACCGAAAGCCCCGTCATCACCGCCAACAGACCGGCAAACTCCAGGCCGATGGCGGTATAGACTGCCCAGGAGACGACGCCGACGATGATGATCTCATAGACCTTGCCGCGGGCATAGTCGCCGGTGCGCGCCACCGCCTCGTCCCAGACCTGGTCGACCAGTTTCCGCTTGGCCGGCAGAAAGCCGCCGAGCCAGTGCAGAATGCGGCGCTTGTCCTTGAGGAAAAAGAACACCATCAGCGGCACGAGGATGGCGTAGACGACCAGCGTAACCAGCCCGGTCAGGCCCGAGACCGAGAACTCCACCGCGCGCTGGCCGAGATCCAGGAGTTCGGCCCTGAGGCCGTCGATGAGGTCGGAGATCGCCTTCTGGTCGACCATTTCCGGATACTGCTCAGGGAGCTTGAGGAGCGCCTCCTGCAACCGGGCGACCATGCTCGGCAGGAGCGAGACGAGCTGGGTCATCTGCTCGACGATCAAAGGCAGGAACAGCACGAAGGTGACGAAGGCAATGGCGACGAAGACCACGAAGACGATGGTCACGGCCAGGGTGTTGGCGACGCCGGCCCGGCGCAGCCGCCCGGTCGGCCCGTCCAGCAGAAAGGCGATAATCACCGCCGCAATGGCCGGCGCCAGCATGTCGCCGAGAAAGATCACGACAAGCAGTGCTGCGAGGAGAACCAGAACCAGGAGAACGAGTTGTGGGTCCGAGAATCGGCGGTTCCACCAGTCGACAATGACATTCATGGAAGTTTATGTGTGCCAAAGCGCCGGCAAGGTCAAGGATTGTGGCGCTTCCCGCCTTGGCGGCATCACCGGCCCGTTCCCCCACACAATGTCAACCCTTGGCACCGCACGGGAGTATCATTGGGTGGTCGGGTCGGGGAGCGGGCCGGTGCGGCACCGACGCAAGTCGAAATCAGCCTAGTGCGAATGCGGCCTCAGCCCCCCGGGCAACAGCCGGGCGAAAAAGCCCCGGGCGCCATGGCGAAACAGCGCGATCAGGGTGGCGACGACGAACCAGACGAGCACCACGGCCTCGAACAGCCGGTCGCCCGCGCCCGCCGCACCGGCCCCCGACCGCGGCACGGCGGCAATCAGCAGGATGGCCAGCAGATAGGGCAGCGAGCGAACCAGCAGATTCTCCAGCGTTTGGCCGTAGGCCACGCCAAACGGGACGGTCCGGTCCGCCCGCCGGGCGACAGCGGCGAAGGGCGCCGCGAGATAGATCAGCGCCAGTACCGGCGCGGCCATCAGCGCCAGCCGGGCGAGCCGGCTGAGATAGAGGTCGGCGCCCGCGCCATGGGTCACATATTCCGAATAGATCAGCACGCCGGCAAAGACCACGCCGGCGACCATGCCGAGC
>JAKSBY010000333.1 GCA_022360855.1 Sphingomonadales bacterium
TCCGCGCGATCAACGGCTCATACTCCCATGTCGTCGCCCTGCTCTTGCATGAGACCTACCAGCTCCTGGTTGGCATTGGTCTGCCGCCCTCGCCATCCGGGGATCCCGCCGCGTGACGGACGAGCTGCTGATCACGGAAACCCCCTATGGGATCCGCGCCGCGGTGGTGTCGGATGGCGCGCCGGTCGCGTTCTTCGTCGAGCCGGCGACGCGGCGGAGCCGTGTCGGCGACCTTCATCTCGCGCGGCCGCTTCGCGTGCTGCCCGGGATTGACGCCTGTTTCGTCGATATCGGTGACGGCGAGGAGGCGTTTCTTCGCGGGGCGGAGATCGCGAAGCCCGGCGTTCCCTTCATCGTTCAGGTCGCGAGCGATGCCCGGGAGGAGAAGCTTGCGCGGGTGACCGACCTGCCGGTCCTCGCCAGCCGCCTCGTCGTGTTCCGTCCCGGCGGGGCAGAACATGCCTTTTCACGCCGCATCCGAAACCCACATAGATTGCATGCACTCAAACAGGCCGTGGGGGAGGCCGAGACCCCGGGTGGCGCGGTGACCGTGCGAACCACCGCTGCCGATGCGCCGCCCGAACGGGTGGGCGCGATTGCCGGCATGTTGGCGACCCGATGGCGCTCGCTCGAGGCGTCGGCAGCGCGCGATCAGACGCCGCGGCGCCTCTGGGATGCCGGCGGGCTGCTCGGCCGCCTGCTGCGCGATGTCGCGCCGTCCGGCATTGCGCGCATCGTGACCGACGGGCCCCAGCTCCTCGATCGCGCGCTCGGCGTGGTTGGGACCGAGGCGCCGGAAATCGCCGCGTCGCTCACGCCGCATGATGACGGGTCCGGTGCGCGCCCCGGCGGCCCTTACCTGCCACTCTTCGAGCGCCACGATTGCGCGGGGCGGTTCGCCGCCGCGCTCGAGCCGGTGGCGACCCTGCCCTCGGGCGCACGGCTCACGATCGAGGAGACCCGCGCGCTCGCGGCCATCGACGTCGATACCGCGGGCGCCGTCGGCGACGCGCCCGAGACCATCCTTGTCGACACCGCTGAGGCGGTCGGCCGCG
Organism: Sphingomonadales bacterium; assembly: GCA_022360855.1. GTDB lineage: Bacteria > Pseudomonadota > Alphaproteobacteria > Sphingomonadales > JAKSBY01 > JAKSBY01. The sequence goes on from JAKSBY010000333.1 coordinate 1,056, forward strand.
AGATCCGTCTGCGCGATCTCGGCGGGCTGATCGCGATCGATTTTCCGGGCGGCGGCGGCTCGGCCCGCGCCCGTGCGGCGCAGATCTCCGCGCTCAAGCGCGCGCTCGCGCCGGATTGCACGCCGAACCGGGTTTTGGGCGCGACGGCCGGTGGCTTGGTCGAGGTCAACCGCCGGCGCCTCGGGCCGAGCCTCCTGGAAGCACTGACCGAGCCCGCGGGCTCGGCGCTCGGCGGTCGCGTGCCCCGGCTCGAAGCGGCAGCGCATGATCTCGCCCACGCCGCGCAGCGCGAGGTGGCGAGCGGCGCCCGGCGGCTGACCGTCCGTGCGGCGCCCGCCCTTCTTGAGGCGTTGGCCGAGCCCGGTGGCGACGCGTTGGACCGGTGGCTCGGCGCGGTGCTCACACGGGTGCCCGATCCCTCGTTGCCGCGCGGCCGTTTCGCGCTCGAGCGGGCGTGAGCGCATTGGCTTCCGGCCGGCGCACGGGCATCATGGCGCCTCAGGGGCGATTCGGCGGCCTTTCATCGTGCGATCGGCACCA
>JAKSBY010000320.1 GCA_022360855.1 Sphingomonadales bacterium
CGCTTCTTCCGCTTCCACGCGCATTACGGGGCCGGCGGGATGGATGCGGCGGGGCTCGATGCCTGCGCCGCACTCGCCGGGCGGCTCGACATCCTGTCGGTCGAGCGGGTCCGCGACGAGCTCCTCAAGCTTCTCGCGGCGACGGACCCGGTACCGACGCTTCAGGCCATGCACCGGGCCAGGGTGCTGCGCCATGTGCTGCCCGAATTCGTGGACTTCGAGCGCCTGATCATCCTCGTGGATGTGGCGCGCCGGCTGGTTCGCATTGATCCTATCCGGCGTCTCGCCGCCCTCCTGCCGCAGGATCCGGACACCGTGGCGCAAGCGGCGGCGCGGCTCAAGCTCTCCAATGTCCAGGCAAGGCGCCTCGACGCCATCGCGGCGCCGGAGCCGGACGTCGCGCCCGGCCTGGGCGATGCCCGATTGCGCCAAGCGCTCTATCGCTACGGCGCCGAGCCGATCATCGACCGCACCCTGCTCGCCGCCACGGTCGACGACGTGGCCGCGCTCAAGGAGCTGATCGACACCGCCGAAAGCTGGCGGTGCCCCACATTCCCGGTCTCGGGCGACGATCTGAAAGCCCTCGGCCACCGCGAAGGCCAGGGCCTCGGCCGTGCGCTCAAACGGCTGGAAGAGCTGTGGATCGGCTCCGATTTCAAGATGAGCCGGGAGACGCTGCTCGCCGCGCTGGGTGACGTGGGTCAGCCGTAAACCGGTCCCGAATCGGCCACCGCGTCCGCATACTCCCGCCGGAGACGGGCGATGAGCTCCGCGACCGGCAGGCTGTCGTGGATCTGGCCGACGCCGTGGCCGGCGGACCAGATTTCCTTCCAGGCGGCCTTCTTGGGATTCGTGCTCGCCTCTTCCGCCTTTTTGACGAGGTCCATATCGACGGGCTTGTTGCTTGGAACATCTACCTGGATGCCCGCCTCCGCCAGGCTTTGACGCAGAAAATTGCCCCAGATGCCGGAGACTTTGTTGGTATAGACGATGTCTTGCGTCGTGCCGTCGATCAGCATTTGCCGGTAGCCGTCATCGGCGAGGCTTTCGTCGGTAGCGATGAAGCGGGTGCCCATATAGGCGAGATCGGCGCCCAGGGTTTGCGCGGCCCGGATCGCCCGGCCGTCGGTCAGCGCGCCGGCCAGGATGATGGTGCCGTCGAAGAATTCGCGCACCTGCGGGATCAGCGTGAAGGGGTTGATGGTGCCCGCATGGCCACCGGCGCCGGCGGTCACCAGGATGATGCCGTCGACCCCCGCCTCCACGGCCTTTCTGGCATGATGCAGGTGGATGACATCGTGATAGACCACGCCGCCATAGGCGTGCACCGTGTCCACCACGTCCCCCGGATGGCCCACCGAGGTGATCACCACGGGCGCCTCGAATTGCGCGGTCAGCGCCGTATCTTCCTCAACACGCGGGTTGGATTTGTGGACGATCAGGTTGACCGCGTAGGGCGCGATCTTCGCCGCCGGGTCGGCAGCCCGCGCCGCCTCCAGGCTGCCGGAGATCTCCTCGAGCCAGGCCGCGAAGGTCTCGATCGGCCGCGCATTGAGGCTCGGAAACGCCCCGATGACCCCGTTCAAACACGCCGCCTTCACAAGCTCGGGGCCGGAAACAAGGAACATGGGCGCGGCAATCAACGGCAGCGCCAAACGCTCCTGAATATGGCGATGGAGGGACATGGAGCCGCAGCGCAGCCTACGCCCACTTGGCCTCGGGCGGCAAGGACATGAGGATGGCGTCGACATTGCCGCCGGTCTTGAGGCCGAATTGGGTGCCGCGGTCGTAGACCAGGTTGAATTCGGCGTAGCGGCCGCGCTTGTAGAGCAGGGCCTCGCGTTCCTCGGCGGTCCAGGGCTCGGCCAAGCGGCGGCTTACGATCTTGGGATAGACCTCCAGGAAGGCCCGACCGACATCCTGGGTGAAAGCGAAGTCCGCGTCCCAGTCGCCGGTGTCGAGATAGTCGTAGAAGATGCCGCCGACGCCGCGCGGCTCATTGCGGTGCTTGATGAAGAAATACTCGTCGCACCACTTTTTGAACTTCGGGTAATAGTCCGCATCGTGGGCGTCGCAGGCGGCCTTGAAGGCGGCGTGGAACGCGTCCGTGTCCTCGTCGCACGGGAAGGCCGGGTTGAGATCGCCGCCGCCGCCGAACCACGCCTTGGTGGTGACGATGTGGCGCGTGTTCATATGCACCGCCGGCACGTGTGGCGAGCGCATATGTGCGACCAGAGAGATGCCCGAGGCCCAGAAGCGCGGGTCGTCCCCGGCGCCCGGGATCTGGGCCGCGAACTCTTCCGAGAACGTACCGTGGACCGTGGAGACGTTGACGCCGACCTTCTCGAACACCCGGCCTTTCATGACCGCCATGACCCCGCCGCCGCCGTCCGCGCCGTCGTTGTTTGCCCGGTCCCAGGCGGTCCGTTCGAAGCGGCCGGGCGGCAGATCGGCATGGGGGCCGCTGGTCAATTCGTCTTCCAGAGCTTCGAAGGCGGCGCAGATTCGGTCGCGCAGATCCTCAAACCACGCGCGCGCGGTCGCTTTTCGGGCATCGTCGGTCATACGGGGTCCTTTTGTGGAAATTTCCGGGTTTGCCGAAGCGCTTCGCCGAGCACCATGGCAGCGGCCATGGCTACATTCAGCGACCGCGTTTCGGCAATGATCGGGATCAAGAGCCGGGCATCCGCGGCTTCATGGACGCGATCCGGCACGCCGGAGGATTCCCGGCCCACGAGAATGACGTCATTGTCCGCGAAGCTGAATTCCGTATAGGCGGTCTCGGCCTTCGTGGTCATCAGGATCAGGCGGGCGCCGGACTTCCGGCGCGCCGCCTCGAAGGTCTCCAAAGAGCTGTGCCTGGCGAGCGAGACCAACTCCAGGTAGTCCATCCCGGCGCGCCGGAAACCGCGTTCGGAGAACGGAAATCCGCAGGGCTCGATGATATCCACCGGTATGCCCAAGCAGGCGGCGAGCCTCAGGATCGTGCCCGTATTGGGCGGAATATCCGGTTCGAAAAGTGCGAGGCGCATGGCCGGTTTGTAATGGCGCGCGGACCGGGGAATGTCCATGCCTAAACGAACCTGAGTCCGTGGCGTCATTCCCCGTTGCATCTTCGCGCCCGCGCCGCTAAACCTTGGCCGCTATGGAGTTTCAGGGGAGGGGACACCGGTCGTGTTTGGGGTTCCCAGGTGACAGCAATGTGACGCTAAGTCGCATTATTAAATGGCGGTTTCCTCCCTAAGTAAGGCTCGCGTCTGGGCCGCCCATCCGCGCGCACGTTGCGGAGTTCGGGCTCACCAAGGAGAGACGAGGCATGAGCGAAGAAGACGTATCGCGCCGCGATTTCTTATATGTGGCCAGCGCCGGCATCGGCGCGGTTGGCGCAGCTTTTGCCGCCTGGCCGTTCATCGATCAGATGAACCCGTCGGCCGATGTGCTGGCGCTTGCATCCATCGAGGTCGATCTCTCGGCCATCGAGGAGGGTCAGGCCGTCACCGTGAAGTGGCGCGGCAAGCCGGTATTCATCCGCCACCGCACGGCAGCCGAGATCGCCGAATCCGAGGCCGTCCCCGTGGCCGACCTGCGCGACCCACAGGCTGACGGCGACCGCGTCGAAGACCCGAAATGGCTGGTCATGGTCGGCGTCTGCACCCATCTCGGCTGCGTGCCCAAGGGCAACAAGCCCGGCGACAACAAGGGTGAGTATGGCGGCTGGTTCTGCCCCTGCCACGGCTCGCACTACGACACCGCCGGGCGCATCCGCAAAGGCCCGGCGCCGACAAACCTGGAAGTGCCGGAATACGCCTTCCTCGATAACAACCGCATCAAGATCGGTTAAGAGGGGAGGAGAACACCATGCCGAGCACGGGCAAGACCTTTCAGCCGAAAAGCGGCATACTGAAGTGGTTCGACCGGCAGCTGCCAA
>JAKSBY010000256.1 GCA_022360855.1 Sphingomonadales bacterium
GCCAAATCGCTTCTAACTCAAGGCGACTACGTTTGCCTGCTGTCCGAGGAGCTCGTGGCCTCCGAGGTAGAGCTCGGAATTCTCAGATCGTTCGAATTGTCGGAGATTCCGCTGAGCCGCCCCGCGCTCCTCGCGCGCCGGCGCGGAACACGGCTGCAGCCGCCCTCGGCCCTCATGCTATCCATCATCCGGCACGTCTGCCACGAGCTTTATCCGGCCCGCACGACCTGATCCCAGCACTCTTTATAACAACTAACTGTTGTCAAAAATCGGCATGAAGTAGTTGGTAACCACGCGCCTCTGCCGCGATTTTGGATTGGCAACAAAAAGCCGGTTTGCGCTTAGCGGCGGGTGTCACGCCCCGCTGACGGCTTGGCCGGCACCTTAGGGAGGAAGCGGGTCATGACAAAGTCCGTAAAGACCAGTGCCATGGTGTCGGCCATGGCGATCGGCGCGGCGACGGCCTCAGCGCCGGCGGTGGCGCAAATAGACCAGATTATCGTGTCGGCGGAAAGGCGCGAGGCCGGCATTCAGGACGTTGCGGTCGCGATAAGCGCCTTCGACGAGGTGGCATTCGCCCGGCTTCAGGCCGTTAATCTCGAAGACCTGCACCTGAAGGCCCCCAATATCACGATCGTGAAGAACACGACGACGTCCAATTCGGCGCAGATCTATATCCGCGGGATCGGCCGCGACGATTCCACCTGGAACGTGGAATCGGGCGTCGCCGTCTATGTGGACGGGGTCTACCTGCCGCAGCAAAGCGGCGCTTTGATGGATCTTATCGAGTTCGAGCGGGTCGAGGTCCTGCGGGGCCCGCAGGGCACGCTCTACGGGCGCAGCGCCACCGGCGGCACGGTCAAATTCGTGACCAAGCGGCCAAATCTGGAGGAGCTGGCCTTTGTCGGCGATGCGACCATCGGCAGCTTTTCGCGGCTCGATCTACGCGGCTCGGTGAGCGCGCCGCTGATCGAGGGCGCGCTGGCCGTCAAATTCGATGCGATCTCCCGCAGTGACGAGGGCTTTCTCGACGACATCGACTCGGCCGAAAAATACAACGGCACCGATCGCCAGACGGCCCGGCTCAGCCTGTTCTGGGTTCCGAATGAGAAGGTCGACGTCTATCTGGCCGGCGACATCCAGCACGACCGCTCGCCCATCAACACGCTGACGCCAACCCGGCTCGACACCGGTGGCTTCGGGACCTTCAACGACCCCGACGGCGATGGCATCGGCGCGCCCGCCTTCGGCAGCAATTTTATCACCAATCCCGGTATCGACGACGTCAACCGCTATGACGGCTACGGCCTCATGGGGCAGGTCAACTGGAACGTCGGCATCGGCACCGTCACCTCGCTCACCTCCTACCGCAGCTTCGATTATACGCTGGAAGGCGATCTCGATGGCCAGACCCTGATCCTGCTGGACTTCTTTCAGGACATCGACGATTCCACCTTTCAGCAGGAGATTCAGTTCGTCTCGGAGATCGACGGGCCGTTCGAGTTTGTCGTCGGCGGGTTCTACATCAACGACGACATCACCGTCGGCGCCGACAATACCTTCAACGGCTTCCATTCCGAGAGCACGCAGGAGACCAACAGCTTGGCGATTTTCGGCGAAGGCACGGTCACTATCGGCGACTGGCTATCGGTCACCGGCGGCGTGCGCTACAGCCGCGACAAGAAGGACATTACGCAGTCCGGCTTCAGCCTGGCGCAGGGGCCCGGCGGTACGGCCGCTTTCGACATAGCGATCAGCGATACCTTCACCGCCGTCACGCCCAAGGCCGTGATCGAGCTGCGTCCCTTCGAAGCCTCGGGCAACAGCGGGTTTTTCAACGACCTTTTGATCTATGCGCAGTATCAGGAGGGCTACAAGACCGGCGGCGTCGCCAACGGCCGACCGACCAATGCAACGAACGCCTCGACGATTTTCGGCGAAGAGACCTCCGACAATATCGAGTTCGGCTTCAAGCTGGATGCGCTGGACAATCGTCTGCGTATCAATCTGGCCTATTTCTGGATGGACCAGAGCAATCTGGCGGCCACCGTGCTCGACCCGGCAACCAACGAGATCAGCGTCGTGACCGCGGATGCCGAGATGAACGGCCTGGAGTTGGAGATCTTCACCACGCCGGTGGAGGGTCTGACCCTGTTCGCGACGGTGGCGACCCTGGACGACGCCATTACCCGCGCGGAACCGGGCAGCCCGTTCGTCCCGGGCGTCAGCGAACTCAAAAACAAGCCCGACTGGCACTATGTGTTCGGCGGCGAATATCAGTTCGCGTTCGGAAATCTCGGTACCGTTGGCGCCGGCGTCACCTACACCGCCTCCGACGAGATTTTCCGCAACGTGGCCAATACGCCCAACATTCAAACGCCGCAGACCGGCATCATCGACGCCCGCCTGTTCTTCGAGTCCGCAGACGGGCATTGGGGGCTCGAACTCGCCGGCAAAAACCTGAACAGCGAAGAGTATTGGTATACGGGCATCTCCGTCTTCGGCCGCTTCTACGCGCCCGAGGCGACCTGGAGCCTGACGTTCAAGGCGCGGCTCTGAAACACGTGTGATTCCGGGCTACATGCGCCACGATCTGCTCCCTAGGGATTTAGGCGCATGTGAACTGAAGGACGGCGGA
>JAKSBY010000713.1 GCA_022360855.1 Sphingomonadales bacterium
AGGATTTTGATGTCGACCGCATCGAGTTTAACGCGTGCCATTTTTCAATCCTCCGAATCTGGGGCAACTATTGCACAAATCGGCGGCAAATAGAAATAAAGTTCCAGTAGCCCATCAGAATCTTTCGATTATGGCCGGTGGGCGCTCAGGCCGACTCGTGTTACTGTCGGAGCTCATAGAGTTGCGGTCGGGGGATCCTCCCGCAGCGCGTAACGGTGTAGGGGGGAGCGCCTCGAAGATGGCGGCCTACGACGACAGGTTGCGGAACATTCTTTCGCTGGCTCGGGAAGACGGCCGCGAGAACCGGAATCTGCTGTTCCGGCACCTGGCCGATTTCTACCTCCAGGACCGCCTGCCCGAAAGCGAGCGCGACCGCCGGCTGCTCGGCGAGATCATCGGCCTGGTCTGTGACCAGGTGGACGTCGCGGTCAGAGAGGACGTCGCGCTCACGCTTGCGACCATGGCGCACCCGCCGCTCGCCTTGGCCGCGCTTCTGGCAAAGGACCGCATAGAGGTCGCCCGGCCGGTCCTGATCGCGATTCCCTTCTCCGATCAGTTCCTGCTCGACATCATCGGGGCCACGGGGCCGGAGCATCACGCGGTTCTGCGCGAACGCAACGGGGTGTCTGCGGAAGTTGGGGCGGCGCTTGCCCTTGCCGAGCACCGCGACAAAGAGGCGGCGCGGCGCCTGCGCGCGTCACGGCGCGCGGCTGCGATCACGGAAGCCGCCGAGGCCGTGGCCGCCGAGGCGAAAGCGGCCGAGGCACCGACCGCGGAGCCGGCGGCCCCAGCCGTACCCAGCGAAATCGAAGTTGCGCCGCCGACACCGCCTCCGCCCAAGCGCCCGGCGAGGCGCCGGTCGTCGCCGCTTTCGTCGAGCAAGCCCGGTGGCCTCCGCCCGCTCTTGCGCCGCGAGCGTCCCGTGCCCGAAGGCGCGTGGGTCTTCATCACCGACCGTAACGGGCGCTTAGAGGCGCTTTCCGACGAGGCGGAAAAGGCCTTCGGCCGCACCGCCGCAAGCCTGCGCGGGGCGGATTTCTTTGCCCTGCTCGCGCCCGATTTGCCTGCGGAGTTTGCCGAGGCGGTGCGCCGGCATCGGCCGCTGCGCGATATCGAGGTCGCGATCGAAAACGGTCAAGTCAGCCGTTGGGTCCTGGCGGCGAGTGCGTTGTTCACCTTGAAGGACGGCCAGTTCGAAGGCTATCGCGGCTTGGCGCGGCCGGCAGCGACACCGGCGCCGCAAGCAGCTCCCGCGGATGAGAAGGCGCCGCCGCCAAAGCTGCTACACGGCCTCGCCGAGGACGCCGGC
>JAKSBY010000758.1 GCA_022360855.1 Sphingomonadales bacterium
CAGCCGGCGAGCGGGCGCGACCCTCTGCATCAGGCGCGCGGCAGAGGCTACGAGGGCGAGGCCTGCGGAGATTGCGGCAACTTCACGCTGGTCCGCAACGGGACCTGCATGAAATGCGTTACCTGGGGCGCTACCAGTGGCTGTTCATGACGACCGTCCATCTCCCGCGGTCACTAGCCACTGGAACTACGGGGTGCGTGCAATGCGCACCCCATTTTTTTCCTCCAAGCGAGAGCGACTCTAGCGCAAATTAGCGGACTGGGCGACTCGATTCGGAGTCGTTTCCGCGCGCCGGAACAAAGTTGGAACGACTTGCAGCGTCGGGCCGCCGACCGAATGATGTCGGCGGCATCACGCGATTCGAGGAGAGAGCCATGAAGCTCGCGAGCTTCCGCGCCTTTACGTTCGATTGCTACGGGACGCTCATCGATTGGGAGACGGGCATGCTCGGCGCACTCCGCGAGTGGGCGGACGCCAAGGGCATCGATGCCGATGATGACTCGCTTCTCTCATCATTTGCTCGGCACGAGCATGTTTTCGAGGAAATTCGCCCCGCCCTGCTCTATTCGGAGGTATTGCGTCGCGTCTTCAAAGCGATCGCAGAAGAGCATGGCCGCCATGCGACCGACCGAGACGCCGAGCTGTTCGCTGAATCGATCGCGACATGGCCCCCTTTCCCGGATTCCGTCAAAGCGCTCGCCTACCTTCGCGAGCACGCAATGCTGGTCGTGCTCTCCAATGTCGACCGCGCGTCGTTCGCCCACAGCGCGTCGCTTCTCGGAAATCCCTTTCATGCGGTGATCACCGCCGAAGATGTGCGGAGCTACAAGCCGGCGCCGCCACATTTCGGACGCGCCGTCGCGCTGTTCGCCGAGCACGGGATCAAACCTCACCAAGTCATGCACGTCGCGCAGAGCCTCTTTCACGATATTCCGCCGGCCCGCACGGTCGGCTTTGCAACCTGCTGGATCGATCGGCGTGGTGGGCGCGGAGGCGGTGCGACACCCGCCTCCGATGAGACGCCGGACCTGACCTTGCCGGACCTCGCGACCCTCGTCGAAATGCGGCGTGCCGAGAAAGGCTGAGCGAGCTTACTCGTGTGTGTC
>JAKSBY010000483.1:0-5000 GCA_022360855.1 Sphingomonadales bacterium
CCCCCGGCATCCTTCAGCACCAGGCGGGGCGGTAAGTCGACGCGCGCGAATATATCGAGGAAATGCGCGCCGTCGGGCGCGAACAGGGCAGTGTGCCCCGCCGGCACGGTGTCCAGCCTCGTCACAACGCCGGTTCTCAGATCGACGCTGTTCGTATGCCGGTAGTAGGGGTTCTCCTCGGACGCTTCGCCGTAGGAGGAGAAAAACAGCCGCTGCCGCTCGCTATCCACAAACAGAATGCGCTCCACCGAATAGGGGCCCTCGGTGAGCCGGTGCAGGAGTGCGCCGTCCTTGCCGTAGAGGTAGTAATGGACGTAGCCGTCCCGGTCGGACTTCCAGATGAATCCATCGTCCAATTCGTGAAATTCCACGAACCGCAGGCCCGATGGCCGGCCACTGTCCTCGCGCAGGATCACCTCGACGCGGCCGCTCCGGATCGCGACCCGGCAGAGCTCGACAACACCGTAGCCCCGGGTCATGCGTGCGAAATAGAGGTGCCGCCCGTCGTTCGACGGGTAGATCCCACCACCGCCGATATCCATGTTGCCGATATGCGTCCAGCCCGGCGTATCTACCTGAAAACCCGATCCCGTCTCGGCATCGAAGATCCAGAGTTCCGGCACGGGCAGATTGTCTTCCCCCGCATAGGCGAATTTCTGGGTCACCAGCTTCGCCCGCCCGCCGGCCAGCGCATCGACCAACCACATTTCTCCCACCGCCCGGTTGTCCCACCGCTCGACGTAGAAATAGCGTCCAGCGCCGATCCAATGCACGCGCGGGGCAATGCCCGAGGCTGGCCCGTCGTCCCGCGGGTTGCTGGAGGCCTTGCGGCCGGCAAAGCTGCGCCACGTGCTGCCGTCCGTCGTCAGACGCCGCACCTCGCCGCCCCCGGTTCGCACGTAGAGATCGTCGGCAAGGGTGAAGACGGCGTGCCGGCCGTCGGGGGATATACTTTCGTTCCGCTCGCCTGTCTCCGATGCGGCCTTGGCCACCGTTCCTTGGCCCGGCCCATATCCGTAGACGGCCCCGCCATGCGCCAGCGTGACCGTACCGGTGGCGGGCTGGTAGGCAAGCGCAGCAATGCCGACGGCATCCGGGTCGATCTCGACCCCATGCGCCGCGCGGATAAGAGAAACCAGATCGGTGAGCCGGACCACAAGGGTCCTGGCGCGCGCCGCTACATCGACGCTGTAAAGCTCCAGGCCCGCTTGCGATCTGCGGACGTACCAGAACGCCTTGCCATCCTCGTGCCAACGGGCCTTGAAGGCCGGTTGCCGAACTTCAGGCACAGCCGCCCCAAGGCGTTCGGGCAGGAAGCGCTCGGCCTTGGCCAGGAGACAGTCGCGGTCGCAGTCTGCCCGAGAGCCGTCGGCAGCATCCGCCCCGGCTCCCAAAACCACGAGCATCCCCGCAGCGATCCACAGCCAGCTTTGAGTCATGGCAGACCTTCTCCCGGTCGGTTATTTTCCTATCATCAAATCTGGGCACATAATTAATATATTTTAAAATATATGTAAATCGCCTCGCGATACCGTGCAAACTTCCCAGTAAGTCTAAGAGATATAATTTACATAGAATTCAAATTCTACTAATGTTGAATGAACCATGAAACTCCCGACACGGAAACGAGCGATGATACGGATACGATTTAGGGGCCCTTTCTCCCGATTTGGCATGCGCCTTTTGGGCGCATTGGTCTTGGCCCTGCCGATGCTGCACGGGCCGGCCGGCCTGGCAGCAGACCACGCCCTGCCCTATGGCATCTCGGACGCCTTGCAGGCGCGCGCGGTCGGCCCGGCGCTGATCGGCGGCCGTATCATGGCCATCACCGGCATCCCCGGCCAGCCCGATACGCTGTTCGTGGGCGGCGCCACCAGCGGCGTCTGGAAGACCGAGGATGCCGGCATCACCTGGACCCCCATCGCCGATGAGATCGACACCAGCTCCATCGGCGCCATCGCCGTCGACCCCACCGACCCGGACGCCGTCTGGCTCGGCACCGGCGAGCCCAAGCCGCGCTACGGCACCGGGCTCGGCACCGGTGTCCACAAAAGCACCGACGGCGGCAAGACCTGGCGGCGGATGGGGCTTGCGCACAGCGAGCGCATCCAGCGCATCCTGCTGGATCCGCGCGACCCGGACACCGCCTATGTAGCCGCCGTCGGCCCGGCCTGGAACGACGGCGAGGAACGGGGCGTCTTCAAGACCGAGGACGGCGGCGAGAGCTGGACGCGGGTGCTGTTCACCACCCCGGGCGCCGGCGCGGCCGATCTGGTCATGGACCCGCAGAACCCGGACAAGCTCTTCGCCGCCATGTGGGAATTCCGCCGGGAGCCCTGGTTCTTCACCTCCGGCGGAAACGGATCGGGGCTTTACGTCACCGAGAACGGCGGCGAAAGCTGGCGCAAGCTCGGCCCGGAAGACGGCCTGCCGGCGGGCACCATCGGCCGTATCGGCCTGGCCATCGCGCCGACGAACCCGGACCGCGTCTACGCCCTGGTCGAGGCCGAGGAAAGCGGGCTCTACCGCTCCGACGACGGCGGCGAGAGCTGGGCCCTGATCTCCAACAGCGAACGCCAGTTCACCATCCTGTCGCGCCCTTGGTATTTCCAGCTTCTGGCCGTGGACCCGGAGAACGCGGACCGGGTGTACCACCTGCACGACCAGCTCGAGGTCAGCGCCGACGGCGGGCGCAGCTTCGAGAACATCACCGGCGGCCGCGGCGTGCATCCTGACCAGCACGCCCTGTGGATCGACCCGGCCAATCCGTCGGTCCTGTGGCTCGGCGGCGACGGCGGCGTGTTCATGACGCGCTCGGGCGGAAAGGCCTGGCGCTTCGTGGACAACCTGCCCATGGCCCAGCTCTACAACGTCACGCTCGACAACGAGACGCCCTATAACCTCTACACCACCATCCAGGACCAGGCGAACTGGCGCGGGCCGAGCAGTGTGTGGCACCATGACGGCCTGAACCATCGCAACTGGCGCTCCTTCGCCGGCGGCGAAAGCAGCTTCGTGCTGCCCATCGCGGGCGAGCCCCGCTACGTCTACAGCCTCGGCAATATGGGGCCGCTGTTCCTGACCGACACGCTGACCGGCGCCGTACAGGTGATCTCCCCGGTGGGGCCGACGCCGGATGCCGCCATCCGGCGCAACAACGCGGCGGCCGTTGCGCTCGACCCCTTCGATGCCGACGCCCTCTACTACGGCTCCCAATACGTCCACAAATCCACCGACCGCGGCAAAAGCTGGGCCATCATCAGCCCGGATCTGACCACCAACGATCCCAAGAAGCAGAACTACTGGAACAGCGGCGGGCTGACCTGGGAGAATTTCGGCGGCTCCACCCACACCACCATCATCGTCATCGCGCCGAGCCCGCTGGACCCGGACGTGATCTGGGTCGGCACCGACGACGGCAACATCCAGCTCACCACCGATGGCGGCAAGAGCTGGCGGAACACCGGCCGGACCATTCCAGCCCCGCACGCGGGCTTCTGGGTAGCGTCCATCGAGCCCTCCCACTTCTCGGCCACCGAGGCCTTCGTCGCGCTGAACGACTACCGGCGCGGCGATCAGGCGGCCTACCTGTATCGGACGACGGACAGCGGCCGGACCTGGCAGTCTCTGGCACGGCCGGAGGTCCGGGGGCCGGGGCACTTCATCGAACAGGATTCGGCCGTAGCCGATCTCCTGTTCTGGGGCACCGAATTCGGGCTCTATGTATCGCTGGATAGCGGCGGCCATTGGGGCCGCTTCGCGGGCGGCCTGCCCATGGCGACCGTGCGCGGAACCGCGGTGCACCCGCGCGAGGCCGACCTGGCCGTCGCCACATTCGGCCGCGGCGCCTATGTGCTGGACGACATCCGTCCGCTCAGGGCTCTGGCGCAGCACCCCGCGCTGGCCGAGAAGGACATTCACATCTTCGATATCCCGCCGGCGCAACAGCATATCCGCGACCGCACGACCTATTGGACCGCCGCCGCCTATCGCGGCGAGAACAAGCCCTACGGGGCCATGGTCACCTATTACACGAAGACCGGCGGCATGGCCCGGATCACGATCACGGATGCGGATGGCACCCCGGTTCGCACGTTCGACAGCGTGGCCACACAGAGCGGGCTCAACCGCTTCGTCTGGGACCTCAACCACACGCCCTCGGCCTCGGTCCCGTCTTACTACGAAGGCTGGGGTCCGACTCATTACGGCGCCGGCGAGGTCGCGCCCGGCGCCTACACCCTCTCGGTCGCGGTCGGCCCAGCGATCGCCACCCGGGACTTCGAGGTCAAGGCCGACCCGCGCATGGAAATCTCCGCCGCCGACAGGGACCGGCGCGCCCAAGCCATCGGCTGGCTGCAGGCTTCCGTGGCCGCCCTGATGACCGGCTACCACGAGGCTGGGGCCTACACCGACGCGCTCGACGCCTATATGGAAGACCGGCCGGACGATCCTGCGCGCACACGAGCCGAGACACTGAAGGGTGAGATTGTCCAAGTCCGGCGACGAATCCACATGGTCTTCGGCCAGCGGGACGTCATGGCCGAACCCTATGACGAGACCATGCGCCGCGAATGGCCCGGCGGTGTTCTCGACTACGTCACGCGCCTGGTCTGGCCGCCGGTCGCAAACCTGACCACGGCACCGACGCCCATGCAGCTAACCGCGCTCAAGAACGCCGAGGCCCGCATGCGGGCCGTAGCCGACGACTTCAACCGCCTGATGGCCGACGAAGTGCACGCATTCAGTGAACAGGCGCCGGAATTCCAGACTAAGGCGCCCGCGATGCCGTCGCGCATAGAGATCCCGGACTTCAGTCCGAATTAGCGGCAACAAAAAGGCACTGAAGGCTATTTACTTTCAATGGTTTAACTGGTTGCGGGGGTAGGATTTGAACCTACGACCTTCAGGTTATGAGCCTGACGAGCTACCGGACTGCTCCACCCCGCGCTAAGCTCTTTTTTGGCCTCAATCGCCGGCGGTCGCATCCGCGACCCTAGGCT
>JAKSBY010000482.1 GCA_022360855.1 Sphingomonadales bacterium
CTGAGATGCTGCAGACATTGCTCGTTCTATAGTTAACCATGTTCAGGCCTATACCCGGGCCAAATAGGTAACTGAGAATAGGATCCGACAATACGGAGGCTCCTTGCGGTATGGCGTCTCGCATAACTTGAAAATTTCTCGGCAGAAGATCATCAAACGTAGGTGCATTCGCGGCTTGCCGCATTGCCACGACAGCCCCGAATTCATTGCCGGTGGACTGTCGAAAGATCGCCAACATTCCCCAGGCGGCGGCATTGTCGTTGTTGAGTTCCGCGGCAGAACCAAGCAATTGTGGATTACAGGCATCATCTTCGGCGCTGTTGGCACAGGCATGGAGATAATGCATGGCCACAAATTCGTTGTTTGGATTAGTTTCTCTGAACTCCCGGGTAATTTCTGTGGCCGTAGAAGATCCGGGGTTAAATAGCGCTCCGACCAGGCGAGATTCCACATTGCTGGCGCCGGTAAGGTTTTCCAGGAAGCGATTGTTTAGATCTTGCCTTCGTTCGGCGGCCTCCGCATCCGAGGGGTCAGGGGCTTCCGCCGGGGCACAGTACAGGACATTCGAGACATCCTGCGGCGGCTCGTAGCTCATCAGGAAAAAAACGGGGCGTGACCACAGCGCAAGCGCCACAAACACCAAGGCACCGGCGATGAAGTGGCGATACTGCTTGTAGGGTGAGGGCGACATGGAGGGATCCCGGCGTACTCCTGCCTGTTTCAGCAGTATAACAAAGCGCAGGACCGGCTAGCGCGGCAGATTCCAGTCAAAGCGGTATTCCACGTTCTCCACTGCAACCGGCGAACCATCCACCAGTCGCGGTTGAAAGCGCAAACGTTCGCCGGCGCGCAGTGCTTCGCTATCGAAAACCCCGGACGGTGAACTGTCCACTATCCTCAGATCTGTCACAGAACCGGAGGAGGTAACCGTGAATGCGACCACCACATAGCCTTCGATACCGGCCAGCTCGGCATCTTCGGGGTAGGCGGGTGTAATGAATGCCGCTGGAATAAGTTCGCGAAATTGTAGTTCCTGAGGGGGAGGCGGGCGTGCAATAGTCTGTCGTTCTTCCAACTCATAGCGGAACACATAATGAATGTCTTCCACGATGCCGCCACGGGTGTTCTCAAAAGTAAGGCGCCGCGCCGCATTCAGGGCCGACTGGGTGAAATATCCAGGCGGCTGTTC
>JAKSBY010000616.1 GCA_022360855.1 Sphingomonadales bacterium
GAACGTCGCCACAGGTCGTACCGAAAGATCGTCATCGAGAGCGTGGTCCGTCGCGCTTACGCCGTCTTCCAGGACGTTGAACAAGGGTGAACCGTCGGCGACGGGGCCGGTCATCCGCAACGGCGAGGTGGCGGTGTCATCCGTGCCGAATTGCGATCCGGCGCCGAACCCGACGACAAGAGCGATGGATGCCGCGAGCGCGCTGACCCAGACGAGGGCTGGCCGCGCGGACCGACGCTCGGCCAGGCTAACGACATTATCGCCGCCGCCGGCCGGCTCTTCCAGGAGCGCCTGAACGGCCGCGGGCAGTGGCTGGTCGTCGATCGACGCGGCCGCGCGGCGAACCATCTCGTCGGTCTGCTGCAGTTCCTTCAGCCGCGCCGCCACATCCGCATCGGTGCGGCCGGCCTGATCGATCTCCTGGCGCTCTTCTGGCAGAAGTTCGCCATCCAGATAAGCCGAAAGCTGTTCGTCGGAATAACGCATAGCCTCGCTCCTCCGAATCTAATTGCCGTTCTGCGGTACGGCGAGGCCGTCCGCCAGTGCCTGGCGCGCCCGGGCCAGCCGACTCATCACCGTACCGGCCGGGATTTCCAGGATTTCCGCCGCCTCGCGATAGGAGCACCCCTCCAGCGCGATCAGCGACAAGACCACCCTGTGCTTGTCTGGCAGCCGCTGCATCGCGTCGGTGACCTCGGCCAGCGACAGCCGGTCGAGGGTCCGCCGCTCGCCGTCTTCGAATTGGGCGCCCTGCAGCTTTCCGGTCTCGACAGCCCTGACGCGGACCTGCCGGGATCGCACCTCATCGATCCATATGTTCTTGCATACGCGATACATCCATTTGCCCATATCGGCGCCATCCGGCGCCCCCTTTTTCAAAACCCGTTCGACGGTCGCTTGCAGCAGATCGTCGGCGTCATGCGGGTTTCCCGTCAGCGAAAACGTGAACCTTCGCAACTGAGCGATGTTCGCTACGATGTGTTGACGCACTGTGCTCGCATCGCTTCTCATCTGCAGTCCTGACGGTTGGCGGCCCTATTTTATTCCAATTTATGAAATAAAACGGCGCATGATACGTCTAATCCGACAGAGGGGCACGCTCGTACAAGGATAGGGGCAGCATATGACGTTTCGAACGATAAACCTAAGACTTGCTTTTGTTTTCCTAGCCGCTTTGGGTCTTGCCCTGGGCCTGCCCACGGATTCGGACTCCTGGTTCCGAGGCAAACACGCCTATGCCGATCAGCCGGAAGAAGACATCGAAGACGATGTCGAGGACGACGTGGAAGAAAAGGTGGAAGAGGATATCGAGGAGGATATCGAGGACGACGTAGAGGAGCAGATCGAGGAACAGGTCGAAGAGAGCGTTCAGGAACAGATCGAAGCAAACGTCGAAGACGACATCGAAGAGAGCGTTCAGGACGACATTGAGGCCGATGTCGAAGACGACATCGAGGATGATATCGAAGACGATGTTGAAGGCGACATCGAGGACGATATTGAGGACGACGTCGAGGACGATATCGAAGACGACATCGAAGATGATGTCGAAGACGACGTGGAAGACGATATCGAGGAAGACATAGAAGAGGCGCTCGAGGAAGAAATCGAGGAAGGAATCGAAGAAGGCGTCGAAGACGACATCGAAGACGATGTCGAGGAAGGCATTGAGGGGGAGGTTGAAGAAGAAGTCGAGGACGACGCCGAAGAGGGGACGTCTGGCCTGGAGGAGGCCGCCGGAGAGCAGCTAATCGAAGAGTTCGACGATCGGTTCGACGCCGCCGTCGATGACCGGGGCAATGTCGTTCAGGCTGGCGAGTGGATGCTCCTCTTGGAGCCGGACTCGATCGCCGTGATCGACCGGCTGGGATACCGGACTCTCGACGTGCGTAGCCTCGATAGCCTTGATCTGGTAGTCGCCCGGGTTGAATCGCCGCCGGACAGAGCCGTAACCGATGCGGCGCGCGAGTTGGCGAGCCGCCTGCCCGGGGCCGTGATCGACTATAACCACGTCTACGGGCTGGACAGCCGGGAAGGGCCGCTTCCCGATGACGGCCTCACGCCCGCCGCATACTATTCCCTCGCCACGGGCCAGGGGCAGACGGCACGGCGGATCGGTATTATTGACACCGCCGTGCATGCCGATCACGTCGCCCTCGGCGGTGCCGATATCCGGCAGCAGGACTTCGTGTCCTACCCTCATGCGAGGCCGGACGAGCACGGCACCGCGGTCACGTCGATCCTTGTCGGCCGCTCGGAGGGCTATCGCGGCCTCATACCGGAGGCGCGCCTTTACGCGGCCTCGGTTTTCTTTGAAGGTCCCGGCGCCGGCCGGGTTGCGACGACCCTGGCGCTGGTACGCGCTCTCGACTGGCTGGCGGCAGCAGAGGTCGATGTCATCAATATGAGCCTGACCGGGCCGGAAAACGCCGTTCTCGAGCGCGCGGTCCAAAGAGTCCACAACAAGGGTATCGCCATCGTCGCGGCCGTCGGCAATGACGGACCCACGGCGCCGCCCCTCTATCCGGCGGCCTATGAGGACGTGATTGCCGTCACCGCGGTTGGATCGGACCATCGCATCTACAGGCTGGCCAACCGCGGCGCACATGTCGATTTTTCCGCGCCGGGCATCGACGTTCTCGGCGCCTCGTCAAAAGACGGCTTCCTGCCGAACTCCGGCACCTCGATGGCCGCGCCTTTCGTCACCGCTGTCCTCGCCGCCGCGTGCGACACCAAGCGCTGCAACGTGACCGAGATGGTGGAGCATATGAAGGCCGCTGCGCTGGATCTCGGCGCACCGGGGTTTGATCCGGTCTTCGGCTACGGCCTGATCCGGCCGGTCGGCGCGCGGCGCTAACCGGTACGGCATTCCGTCCACTCTTCAGGGGGCCTCTCTCCTCCCGTCATGCCCGTGAAAACGGGCATCCAGGCCGACGTTGACATGATGATGGATTCCCGCGTCCGCGGGAATGACGCCTGAGGGTCACGAGATTGCGTAAAAATTAGGGACGGTTCCCTATTTCCAAGAGCAGGAAATAGGGAACCGTCCCTAATTAAATGCCTCAGAACTCCGCGCCGATGCGCACCGATGCCAGGTTCTGGGTATAGTTGGCCGACGGCAGGTTCGACGAGAAATCCGCGTATTCGTATTCGAATGCGAGATAGAAGTACTCGGTTACCGGAATCTCGACTTCCGCCTGAAACTTGTGCCGGTCGTCGTCGCGGATGGCGTCGATGGACGGCGTAATGGAATCGTAATTCCGCGCCTCATAACGCCAGCCGAGCTTGAGCTCGACGTCGCGCTTTCCGATGGCGAAACGCTGCGAGAAGCGCGCCTTGAAATTATGCCCGGTGAAATCGAACTGCGGCGCGGTCGCGTCCTGGCTTTCGTATTTGTAGCCGGCCAGAACGAAGGTGCGGATGCCGTTGATGAAGATGTATACGTCCAGGCCCCCGGCATGCACATCGGCGTCGCGATCGACCCGGTTCTTGAAGTTCTTGTCCTTGTATTCATAGGCCGCTCTGACGAGGACCTTCTTGCCGAGATAGGCTGAAACGAAGGGCGAGAGCTGCTGCAGGGTCAAGAAGCCATTGCCGCCCAGGGTGGCGTAGGAGAAATTATAGAGCGCACCGACACTGACATCGCCGAGATCATGCTCCAGATTTGCCGAGATGCGGTGCGTCTGGATGTCGAACTGGCTGAAGTCGAAATGCAGGCTCTGCGAGAAATTGTAGGACAGGTCGAACTCCGTTCCCTGGCCGAACTCGTTCTCGACCCCGACGCTGGCATCCAAAACCGCCTTGAAATCGTCCTGGGCGGTGTTCACGTCCAGCTCGGTCACCGAGATGTTGTCGTCATATTCGATCCCGGCGCTGGCGTCGGCCTCGAACGACCACGACTTATCGTCTGCCTGCGCCGCCTCTGCCAGAAACGGCGTCAGCGCCAACAAAGCGGACCGTCCGATGTTTATGCCACTCATGAGTGTCTCCCTCGCATTCTGCAATTCAGTATAATGCTAATACGTGTGTCGCGGCGATGGCGGATTAGGCTGCCGCCATACGAATTCCGCGCCGATTCCTGCGATCAGCTGTCGCCGCCCGTATCGTTCTCGATCTCGTCCTCGATTTCGTCTTCCACTTCGTCGTCGATTTCGTCGTCGATTTCGTCATCGATTTCATCGTCTATTGCGTCGTTGATCTCTTCGTTGATCTCGTCCTCGACGGCAGCGGCGATTTCATTCGCGATCTCGTCATTCACCGCGTCGCTGACGTTATCGTCGATCTCCTCCTCCACCTGGTCCTGGATCTCGTCGTCGAGTTCTTCCTGGACGTCGTCGCCGATCTCGTCATCGAGCTCATCGCCGATCTCATCGTCCAATTCGTCCTGGATCTCGTCGCTCAGTTCGTCGTCGATCTCGCTGCCGATTTCTTCATCGAGTTCGGCGGCGATCTCGTCGTCTAGCTCGTCC
>JAKSBY010000573.1 GCA_022360855.1 Sphingomonadales bacterium
CAGGTAGAAGAGAGCGAAGCCGAAGGGTGGGGTCAGGAAGCTGGTTTGCAGGTTGATCGCCATCATCACGCCGAGCCAGACCGGGTTGACGCCCATGGCCAGCAGGATGGGCGCGACGATGGGCACGACCACGAAGGTGATCTCGATAAAATCGAGGAAGAAGCCCAGGAGGAACATGACGATCATCACCAGCAGGATCGCCGCGAAGGTGCCGCCGGGAAGCGCGTTCAGGAAGTTGGCGATGTACTCGTCGCCGCCGAGCCCGCGAAACACCAGCGAGAACAGCGCCGCGCCGATCAGGATCATGTAGATCATCGTCGAGATGGTCATGGTCGCCTTGAGCACCTCGCCGAGGCAGCCCGTGCTCCAGGTGCACCGCAGCGCGCGCCACAGGCCGTAGACGAAGCCGATGGTGAGCGCGATCGCCACCACATAGGCGGCTTTGTCGGCGACAGTCGCGTCGGCGCGGCCGATGCGTAGGTCGAACAGATTGGCGATCGCGAGGAGCGCGACCAGCGAGACGAGCGCGGCCAGCGGTGGCCGGCTGCCTGCGGGATCGATACGGATCGCGCCCAGGAGGATGGCGCCGACGGCGCCGACCGCGGCCGCTTCGGTGGGCGTGGCGATGCCGCCGAGGATGGCGCCCAACACGGCGACGATCAGGAGCACCGGTGGCAGCAGCGCCTTGTAGAGGCGCTCGAAAAAGGCCCGGTCATAGGCGGCGTGCGTGGCGAGCGCCGGGCTCGAAGCCGGCTTCAGCCAGGCTACCGACGCCTGATAGAGGATGTAGAGGGCGACCAGCCCGAGGCCGGGCAGGAGCGCGCCGGCGAAGAGATCGCCGACCGACAGGGTGTCCGGCGAGAAGATGCCCATGTCGCGCTGCGCCTGCTGATAGGCGGATGACATGACGTCGCCCAAGAGCACCAGCACGATCGACGGCGGGATGATCTGACCCAGGGTTCCGGCGGCGGCGATGGAGCCGGAGGCGAGCCGGGGCGCGTAGCCCGAGCGCAGCATGGTGGGCAGCGACAACAGGCCCATGGTGACCACGGTGGCGCCGACGATGCCGGTCGACGCCGCCATCAGGGCGCCGACGAGGGTGACCGAGATGCCGAGCCCGCCGCGCAGGGTGCCGAAAAGCTGGCCCATGGTCTGCAACAGGTCCTCCGCCACCTGGGATTTCTCCAGCATCACGCCCATGGCGACGAAGAGGGGGACGGCGAGCAGCACGTCATTCTTGATGATGGCGAAGATGCGGTCCGGGAAGAGCGCCAGATAGGTGGCGTCGAAATCGCCTATATAGGTGCCCGTGGCGGCCTGGATGGCGAGCGCGATGAGGCCGAAGGCAAGCGCCGTGCCCGCCAGGGTGAAAGCGACCGGATAACCGAGCATCAAGGCGCCGCAGAGCACGATCACCATGAGGACGACGAGGACGAGCGCGAGTTCCACTACGAAGCCTCGCGCAGTGTGAGCCACGACCTGAGCAGCAGCGCCACGGCTTGCAGGCTCAAGGTCGCCGCGGCAAAGAGGATCAGCGTCTTCAGCAGGAAGACCGCGGGCAGGCCGCCGGTCTCGATGGAGCCCTCGAGCTCGGCCCAGGAGTTGACCACATAGGGCAGGCCGTAAACCCAGAGGAGCGCCAGGACCGGGATCAGGAAGACCGCCGTGCCCCAGAAGTCGACCCGCGCCTTATAGCGCCGGGAGGCACCGCGGTAGAAGATGTCCACGCGCACATGGCCGTCTTCCAGGAGTGTGACGCCGGCTGCGGTGAGGAACAGGAACGCGTTGATGTAGAGCAACGATTCCTGGACCATGATCGAGCCGACGCG
>JAKSBY010000234.1 GCA_022360855.1 Sphingomonadales bacterium
CGACCTCGAGGTCTGGGGCGTTTCCGGCCGCGCCGTCTGGGACGCCAGCGACAGCATCACCGTGACCAGCATCACCGCCTATCGCGAGATGCAATACGATACCCATCTCGATCTCGACGCGACGCCCTTCGACAGCTTCGGTGTCTTCGTGCATCAGGATCAAAGCCAGTTCAGCCAGGAGCTGCAGGCGAGCTACGATGCCGGCGGGCGGTTCAACATCGTCGCCGGGCTCTATTTCTTCCGCGAACACGACGTCACCGAATCGGGCATTTTCGGGCCCGTCATCGCGTTCATCTCCAACTCCCTGAACGACCAGATCAACCGCAACTTCGCGACCTACGGCCAGGGCAGCTACGCACTCACGGACCGGTTGTCGGTCACCGCCGGCGTGCGCGTGACCTATGAAGAAAAGGAATTCATGCGGATCCAGGAGTTCTTCGCCACCGACACGGCCTTGGTGCCGCCGCTCGGCCAGGGCCTGCGCATCACCGATGTCGACACCTCGGACGACTGGACCAACGTCTCGCCCAGATTCGGCCTCGACTATCAGGTCAGCGACGACGTGCTCGCCTATGGGAGCGTCAGCCGGGGGTTCAAGTCCGGCGGCTTCGACGGCCGGTCGAACTCTGCCGACGAGGCCATCCCCTTCGATCCGGAGACGCTGTGGGCCTACGAGGTCGGCATCAAGTCGGAGCTGTTCGACCGCCGGGCCGTCGTCAACTTCGCCGCCTTTTACAACGACTACACCAATCTCCAGCTCTCGAGTTTCGTTGCCGACGAGATGGGCGACTTCCGCGCACTCTTCACCAACGCCGGCAAGGCCACCATGAAAGGGCTCGAGGTCGAGCTTGTCGCGCGGCTCACGCCGGAGCTGACGGTGAACGGCACCCTCGGGCTCCTGGATGCGGATTATGACGAGTTCATCGGCCCCGGCGGTGCCGATATCTCCGACATGCGCACCCCCGTCAACGCGCCCGACGTGACGGCGCGCTTCGGCGTGACGTATCGCCGGCCCGTCGGCAATGCCGGCGATCTGGTCTTCGCCGGCGACGTCGCCTATCGCAGCAAGGTCTTCCCGACGGTGAGCTCTTCGGAGGTCTTGGCGCAGGACGGCTATGCGCTCCTGAACGCGGCGGTGACCTTCGAGAGCGCCGCCGGCCACTGGTTCCTGACCGTCGGCGGCAAGAACCTTACCGACAAGGAATACATCCAGCATGGTTTCGACCTCTCCGACAGCCTGGGCTACCAGCTCGGCTATTTCGGCCCGCCGCGCAGCTGGGCCGTGACCGTCACCTTCAAGAGCTGACCGGCTGATCGCGGCCGCACCATGGCACTCGACGCCGAGTCACGGGCGCTCCTCGACGCGCTGAACCTGGAGACCGCCTTTCAAGCGGAGAATGCGGACATCGCCGCGGCGCGTGCAGCCTATGACCGGGTCTTCAGCGCGTATGCCCTCGCGACCGAGGCGCCGGTCCAGGAGGGTGTCGACCGGGCCGACGGCCCCGGCGGAAAGATCGCCATACATCTCTTCAACCCGGACCCGACGCGCGCGGCCCTGCCGGTTACGGTCTTTCTCCACGGCGGCGGCTGGAGCATGGGCGGCCGGGCCTCTTATGCCGGCCTCGCGCGTGCCCTCGCAGCAATGGCCGGCCACATCGTCGCGGTGCCGGACTATCGCCTGGCGCCGGAGCACCCCTTCCCGGCGCCGCTTGAGGATGCAAAGGCGGTCCTCGGCTGGTGTTGCGCAGGCGGGCCGGCGGAGGGCGATCCGACGCGGGTCTTCGTGGCCGGCGACAGCGCCGGCGGCAATCTGGCGGCGGCGGCCGCGCTGAGCCTGCGCGGGAATCCGAACGCCGCCATCGCCGGGCAAGTGCTGGCCTATCCGGTGTTGGATCTGCGCGCGGCGGCCGACTATCACTCGCGCCGGCAATTCGGCGGCGGCGACCATTTCCTTTCGACTCAGGGAATCGGGGCCGCCGCGGCGTTCTATCTCGGCGATGCGGGGACGGCGGAGGATCCGCTGGCCTCGCCGATCCTGGCGCCTGACATTTCGGGCCTGCCGCCGACCCTGGTGCTCGGCGCCGGGCACGACCCGCTGCGCGACGAGGGGAAGCTCTTCGCCGGAAGGCTAAAGGCCGCCGGCGTGCCTGCCCTGCATAAAGAGGCGGAAACCACGATCCACGGATTTCTATCCTTCGCCGGCCGCCTCGCCGCAGGGCGGTGGGGGCTCGGGCAGGCCGCAGCGTTTCTCAGGCGCCTTGCCTAAAGGGGCCGCGTGACTCCGATGAAAGCGGCACCCAGCAGCGCCGCATAGAGCACCAGCGCAGCGGCGGTCGAGCGGATCACGACAGGACGGAGATTCGGCTCGGCCACATCGTCGCGGCGCGGGCGCTTGGTCAGGGCCGGGCGCAGCGGCTCCATCGCCACGTCGACCAGCACCATGGCGCCGAGGCTGACGCCGTAGAGGATCACCTTCCACGCCAGCCAGCTCTGGCTGATCGGCGCGCCGCCAAGGAGCGACAGGATACCCGCGCCGACGAGGACGATGATCAGCGCCGCCGAAAGCAGCCGCTCGGTAATCAGCACCGCCTTGCCGGCGTCATCCGGCTGCTGGCGGTTCACCTGCCAGGTCACAAACAGCCAGAGCGCGGCAAACAGCCAGGCGCCAATGATGCTGGTGTTCTCAAGAGCAAACAGGCCCAACGTGTCGGCAAGCAGAAGACCCATCGGCAGCATGAGCACGTAACTGGCGCGCGGGATCAAATCCGTCCGGCGCAGAGCGTTGCGGATCGCCTGATCCGCTTCGGCGCTCAGGCCCGGACGCAGCAGCTGCCAGAGCAGGAGCGTCACCCCCAGATGCGCGCCGAACCATCCGGCAAAAAGCACGATGTGAAGAAAGATATGCGTGGTGTGCCCCATGGCCCTCCCGCTCCCTGCCGCCAACGCTGTGGCCGGCAGCTTAACCTATCAAACAGCGTTGAGCCTATGGGAATTTGGGACCGAAGAATTTGATCGAGAACAAATTCACTACTGTTCCTTCCGAGGCCCATGACCTAATCTGAGCGGGCGTGGGGCGGATACGGGAACACACCATGAGCGAATCGCGACGGGAAGGCGCCAACAAGACGGCACTGGCGATTGTCGCCGCCGGGGTGGTTTTGGCGATTCTGGTCCTGGGCCGCACCTTCCTGCTGCCGCTGGCCATTGCCGTTCTCCTGTTTTCGACCCTGGACGCCATCATCGACTGGATCGAGAGCCACCGCGTCGGTCCGTTCTCGGTGCCGCGCTGGCTGGCGACGATCGCCGGCATCGGCTTTGTGGTGACCGCGATCTACGTGGTTATCCAGGTGCTCTCGGCGCAGGTCGGCGCCATCGGCGAGGTCGGCCCGCGCTACATCGCGCGCCTGCAGGAGCTGTTCGCCGACATCGTCGCCTTCGTCGGCGAGGACGTCGAGGCCAAGGCGGTGGAGGCGCTCAACAACCTCGATCTGGCGAGCACGCTGTCGGGCGTCGCCGGCTCCGCCGGATCGTTTCTGGCCAACGCCATTCTGGTCGCCATCTATACCGGCTTCATGCTGGCCAGCCAGGCGCATTTCCCGGCCAAGATGGCGGCCATGTTTCCATCCGAAGGGGAGGCCGAGCGCATTACCAACATCCTCGATACGATTTCGCTGTCGATCCGCCGCTATCTCTGGGTCAAGAGCATCATGAGCGTGCTCACAGGGCTCGCCAGCTATGTCGTGCTCAAAGTGATGGGGGTCGACTTCGCCGAGACCTGGGCGCTGTTGATCTTTCTGTTGAACTATATCCCCAATATCGGCTCGATCCTCGGCGTGATCTTCCCGGCGCTGATCGCCATCGTCCAGTTCGATACCCTGACGCCGTTTCTGATCATCGCCGTCGGGCTCGGCGCCATCCAGTTCACCATCGGCAATATTCTGGAACCCAAGCTGATGGGCGATTCGCTCAATCTGAGCTCCCTGGTGGTCATCCTGTCGCTCACCTTCTGGGGCGCCATCTGGGGCATTGTCGGCATGTTCCTGTCGGTGCCGATCACCGTCATGCTGCTGATCGTCTGCAGCCACGTGCCGGGCTGGCGCAATTTCGCGATCCTGCTGTCACGTGACGGCCAGATTGCCGCCATCAACCAGCCAGCACGCTAAACATATCGGTCTTGGAGTAAAAAAGTGATCCCAAAGAGAATCGTTGCGGGGCTCGCGGCCCTCGGCCTCACCGCCTGCGGCCCGGTATCCGAAAGCCTGGACGACCAGGCAGACCGCATCGCCCGGGAGACCATCATCGCGGACGGCCATATCGACGTGCCCTACCGGCTCTATTCAAAATGGGCGGATGTGGGTCAGGCGACCGAGGACGGCGATTTCGACTATCCGCGTGCGCTGGCCGGCGGCCTAGATGCGCCGTTCATGTCGATCTACGTCCCGGCCACGCACCAGGTGACCGGCAGCGCCAAGGAATTGGCCGACGAGCTGATCGACATGGTCGAGCGCATCGCCCGCGCGCATCCGGACAAGTTCGCGCTTGCGCGGTCGGTGGCCGATGTCGAGGCCGCCTTCGCCGCGGGCAAGATCGCGCTGCCTTTGGGCATGGAAAACGGCGCGCCTATCGAGGGCGATCTGGCCAATCTCGTGCATTTTCACATGCGCGGCATCCGCTACATCACGCTGACCCACGGCAAGGCCAACCACATCTCCGATTCCTCCTATGACATGAACCGGCCCTGGGGCGGCCTGTCGCCTTTCGGCAGGGAGGTGGTGCGCGCCATGAACGACCTCGGCATCATGATCGATATCTCGCATCTCTCCGACGACGCCATCCGCGACGTGCTCGAGGTCTCGACCACGCCGGTGATCGCCACGCACTCCTCGGCGCGGCATTTCACGCCGGGCTGGGAGCGCAACCTCTCCGACGAGCTGATCGTTGCCGCCGCCGAGAAGGGTGGCGTCGTGATGGTCAATTTCGGCTCGACCTTCCTGACGCCGGAAGCCAACGTCTATGGCCGTGCCCGCTCGGCCGCCTACGATGCCCATCTCTGGGCCGAGGGCCTGGAAGGCACTTCGGAGCTTCGCAGGGCCTTCTACGCGGATTACGCAGCCGAGCACGGCGCCTATCCTTACGCCGCGCTCTCGGACGCCCTCGATCACTTCGACCATGTCGTCAAGCTCGTCGGCATCGATCACGTCGGCATCGGCTCCGACTATGACGGCGTCGGCGACAGCTTGCCCGACGGCCTCAAAGACGTCTCCACCTACCCGGCCCTGATCAGGGGGCTCTTGGAGCGCGGCTACACAGAAGCGGATGTGAAGAAGATCCTGTCCGGCAACCTGCTCCGTGTCTGGCGCGCCGTCGAGGCCCGCGCCGCCGATTAGCCCTCGGCCTCGATCGCGAGGAACCGTACCCGGTGGCGGCCGGTCGGGTTTTCCACCCAGTTCAACACTCTCGGCTGCACGAGGTAGCGGTTGACGTAGAAATAGATCGGGATGACCGGCATATCGCCCATGGCGATCTCTTCGGCTCGGCGCATCAGGGCCGCGCGCTCGGCCACGCCGGGCAGGGTCAAGGCCTGATTGAGGAGCGCATCATAGGTCGGATTGGAGTAGCGCCCGGCGTTGAGCGGCACCGCCTCGCTCGAGAGCAGCGTGAGAAAATACTCCGGCGAATCAAAGGTAGACACCCAGCCGCGGCGGCCGATGGTGAACGCGCCCGTCTTCAGCTTGTCGTCGTGAATGCGGAAGGGATTGCTTTCCAGGACGACGCGAATGCCGAGCGGCTCCCACATTTCGGCGACCGCCAGCGCGATCCGCCGGTTTTCCTGCTGAATGTTGAAGATCAGTGGCACCTCCAGCGGCGTCTCCGGCGTGATGCCGGCCACGGCAAGCAAAGAGGCCGCCATCCGCCGGCGTTCGGCGAGCGGCAATTCGGCCCAGAAGGGCGGTTCGATCGTCTCGTAGCTCGGCAAGCGCGGTGGTACGAAGCTGTAGGCGGCCTCGGCGCCGATGTCGGCCATGATGGTTCTGACGATGGCGTCGCGGTCGACCGCCATCGACAGCGCCCGGCGCACGCGCGCATCGTCGAAGGGCGGACGCGTCGTATTGATGACGAAGAAATAGACGCCGAACTGCGGCTCGATGCGAATGGTATCGGGCAACGCCTCGCGGATCCAGTCGAGCCGGTCCAGGGGAAACCCGCGCGCGATATCGAGGTCGCCGGCGGCAAACATCTCCAGTGCCAGCTCCTCCTGCTCGATCGGATAGAAGTCGATGCGCGGCAACACGACCTCGCCGGCGGCGTGAAAATGCGGGTTGCGGATGACCGCGATGCGCCGCTCGACCTCCCATTCGGCGAGCTGATAGGCGCCGTTGGAGATCATGTTGCCGGGCCTGGTCCATTCGGCGCCATGCGCGGCGATGGCGGCGCGCGGCACCGGTTTGGCGGAGGAATGCGAGAACAGCTCGATCAGGCTCGGCTTGGGCTGGACCAGCTCGACCCTCAACCGTGTCGGGCTCAGCGCGCGGACGCCAAGTTCGGCGACGGGCAGCCGGCCTTCATGGACCTCGCGGGCGTTTCGGATGGGGAAATAGAAGCTGGCAAACTCGGCCGCGGTTGCCGGATCGACGACCCGCCTCAGGCTGTAAACGAAGTCGTCCGCCGTGACCGGCGAGCCGTCGGACCATTTGAGGCCCTCGCGTAAGTGAAAGGTATAGCTGAGGCCGTCCGACGAGATCACCCAGCTTTCCGCCTGGCCCGGGATGATCTGCCCCGCCGGGTCGAGATCGGTGAGTCCCTGAAAAAGCGCCGAGATGATGATGTCTTCGGCAACCAGGGTCGAAAGCGTCGGATCCAGGGTCTTGGGCTCGGCACCGTTGCCGAATTTCAGCGTCACCGGCGGGCTCGGCGCCGCCTCGTCAGCCTCTTCCGCGCAGCCGGCGAGCACAAGCGCAAAGGCCAGTCCCAGAACTTGCCATTTCTGCCGCAACTTGATCATGCCGCAACTTAACAGTCTAACGGGTCAGTCCAATGACTTGAAGCGGCCCTGGTGGAAGATCAGCGCCGGCCGGCCGCGACTGGCGAATTTCTCCACCCGGCCGACCAGGATGACGTGGTCGCCCCCCGGATGGCTGGCTTCGCTGGCGCAGTCGAAATAGGCCGCGCAGCCGGTGAGAACGGGCAC
>JAKSBY010000284.1 GCA_022360855.1 Sphingomonadales bacterium
GGCGGCGAGCCGCGCCACACGGACCGAGGCGCCGTGGCGCCAGACCAGAAGCATGACCGCGGCGAGTGCGGCGATCGCGAGCCCGAGGCCGATGATCAACGACGTTCGCCGGGCCTCGATCTCGTCCAGGGCCTCGTCGGCACCGACCGTACGAACGACCAGCCAGGGCAGCGGCGTCTCCACGGGCCTTGCGACAGCGATGACATCGATGCCCGCATAGTTCCAGCTGCTGACCAGCCCGCCTGCCGCGGCCACGGCAGCGTCCGCCGCCGCATCCTGGCTGGTCACCGCCGCCCGCAATGGGCTGAGCGGCTGCAATCCGGCTTGCGATTGCCTGACGAGATAGCTTTCGGCGGTCGTCAGCACCTCGCCCGGCTGGCGCAGCCGCTCGAAGAGCCCGTCGTCCAGCGGCCTGATGCCGACGACCCAGCCGACCGGCGGGTCGCCCGGCCGCCCCTGGACCGACGCGACCGGCGCCGCCGCCACGATGACCGGCCGGCCGGCGGGGCTGACAAAACCGTCGGCGACCGGTGGCAGAGCCTTGCACGCACGCAGCTCTTCCGGCAGACCCGGGAAACCGCCGGTGGCGATGGCGGTGGAGAAATCGCTCCGCAAGACCGCGAGTCCGGCCTCGGCGGTGCGCTCTACGCTGGCCGGCACGTCGGGCCCCGGCGCCGGGGCGAATCCCGCCCGCTCCGCCGTGACCAGGAGCAGGTTGCGCAGATACCGGCCCTGGACCTCCGCCGCCAGCGGGTCACCGTCGGCCGCCAGCAATTCACCGGCATAGAGCTGTACCGAGGGATCGTCCGCCAGGCCGGCGACGGCGCCCTGTTGCGCACCAAGCCAGCGCGCGACCGAATCCACCCGGCTTTCCGCGACGATAGAGAGCCTCGCCTGCCATGCGGCAAGCTCGCGATCGCGCTGGTTCTCGGCAAAGCGAAATACGGCGAACAGGCCGGCCACGAGAGCCAGGGCGAGAAGAGCAGCTCCCAGCCAGACGCGCCGCCGCGTTTGTTGTAAGACCGCCTCGTCGCTCGCCGCCGCCAATTCCCGCACGCCGCTCCGTCCCGATGGGATGCCACCCGATTTAATGCCCCATTAAGGGGTGATCTGTAAACCGAAGCCTGGTCAACGGCGCCTTCGACGCATGCGCAGAATTCTGATTACATCCCTGATCGCCTCCGTCGGTCTGCTGGCCACGGCGGCGTCTGCCGAGACTTTGTTCGGCACCGGCGAGATCCGCAGCACGCGCCTCGACTCGTTCCGGAAATGGCGCGATATGCTCGACCGCGACATTGCTGAGAATGTGGTTCACGAGCGCCGGTCGGGCGCCTGCATCCCGAGCCCCGCCTTCAATTGCGGCTATGCCGAGTGGGAAGAGCTGATTGCGCGGCTTTCCGAAACGCCCTCGCTGGAGGCGCTGCAGGAGGTCAACCGCCACATCAACCATGCGCCCTACATCGTCGACCCGATCAACTGGGGCGTGCCTGACTATTGGGCGACCCTGCGCCAGTTCCTGGCCCGCGACGGCGACTGCGAAGACTACGCCATCGCCAAATACGTCACGCTCAAACGGCTCGGCATCGATGCCCGGACGATGCGCATCGTCGTCCTGCAGGACGAAAATCTCGGGGTTCCGCATGCGGTCCTCGCGGTCGAGGCGGAAGGCGATATCTGGGTTCTGGACAACCAGATTGACCGGGTCGTATCGCACCGCCTGATCCGCCATTACCGGCCGATCTACTCGATCAACGAAACCGCCTGGTGGCTGCACCATACGACGCCCGGCTGATCAAGCCCCGGCGCCCGGCGAAGGCCCCCTCCCTTAACCAAAAAGAAAGGCCCGAACGCCAGACTGATCGCAACAAGTTG
Organism: Sphingomonadales bacterium; assembly: GCA_022360855.1. Lineage (GTDB taxonomy): Bacteria > Pseudomonadota > Alphaproteobacteria > Sphingomonadales > JAKSBY01 > JAKSBY01. The sequence continues at coordinate 1,873 of JAKSBY010000284.1, forward strand.
AGATAATTTCGAACGGATCGATGACGGCGCACGCAAAAGCAAAAAAGGCCAGCGGGCTTCCACCGCAAGAAGAGCTTTTGGTCGACTATGCCGGGCGGCTCGACCGGCACCGCAAGGGCCGCCGCGCAGTGCATGTGAAAATCTCGCTGCTGACCAAATACTACCGCCAGCAGCACTACGTGGCGACCGCGGCCGCCGCGTTCAAGCCGCTGGTGAAGAAGTTCGACGGGCAGCTGTTCGAGTTGGCGTCGGGCGACCTAGTTTTTGCGGTCAAGGACGCCTCGATCGCCGAGATCGACGATGTCATTCTCAAGATTCGCTACCTGTTTGCCGATGATCAAAAACTCAAGGCGATAGAGGCAGACGACAGCGGCATCGAATTCTGCGACTGGTACGACGTCGAAAAAGACTATGACGACTTTTTTTCCGTGGCGCTCCGGCTCGGGTCGGGAAGCGGCGAGGAAAATGTCGAAAGCGAGGATATCCCGGCCGGTCCTCCCGCGGCCGCACGGCCTGAGTTGACGCCGCCGCCGGTCGAGCCCGAACCCCGGCTCTCGCCCAAGCCCCATGTGCATTTCAGAACGATCACCCCGCCCAAGACGAAACCGTCGCGCAAGCGACCGGTTTCCGTCGCCGATGCTTCGGCCCTGGTGCGGGCGATTCAGACGATCGATCTCGAGCCCTTGATCCGCCGTACCCAGATCTGCCTGTTGCCTGCCGATGCCCCGCCGGAGCCGGTCTATCGCGAGGTGCATGTGCCGCTTTCGCTTGTGGCAGAGCGGGTGTTGCCGGACTGCGACGCCTATGCCGATCCCTGGCTGCAGCGGCATCTGACCGCAATGCTCGATCAGCGGGCACTCGCCTTGTGGCCGAAACTGCTGGATGAAAGCCCGATCGCCACGGCGATCCGGGTGACTCCGGGTCAGGTCTTCTCCTCGGCTTTCGAGGAGTTCGAACACGCTCGCAACCGGAGAGGCTGGGGGCCGATCATCCTGCGTTTGCCGCTCCTGGAAATCCTTGCCGATCTGCCGGGCTTTCACCGCGCCAGCGAAAAAGCGCGCGGCTTGGGCTATCGCCTTTGTGTCGAAGGCTTCGATGCGTTCACATTCCATGCCTTGGACCGCAGCCAGTTGACGGTGGATTTCGAGCGAATCCAGGCACGGCCCGAACATATCGACCGGCTTGCCGATGCCGCCTATACCCGGTTTGTCGATGCGGTCGCGGCAGCGGGCAAACCAAAGGTCATTCTCGCCGGCTGCGCGGATAAGTCGGTCGTCGATTTCGGCCGCCAGACCGGTATCGCCATCTTCCAGGGCGCTTACGTGGATGGCCTGATCGACGGCTAACGCGGCGAGCGCTTCGCCAATATCCGCTGCAGGGTGCGGCGGTGCATGTTCAGCCGCCGCGCGGTTTCCGAGACATTGCGGTCGCAAAGCTCATAGACCCGCTGGATGTGCTCCCAGCGCACCCGGTCGGCCGACATGGGGTTTTCCGGCGGCGGCGGCTTGTCGCCGGATTCCAAGAGGAGCGTCGCCTCGATATCATCCGGGTCGGCGGGCTTGGCCAGATAGTCGACCGCGCCCAGCTTCACCGCCGAGACGGCCGTGGCGATGTTGCCGTAGCCGGTCAGGATCACCACGCGCATAGCGGGATTGAGGTCGCGCAGATAGGGCACCAGGTCGAGGCCGTTGCCGTCCTCCAGCTTCATGTCGAGAACCGCATAGTTCGGCGGTTCGGCACCCGCCAGCTGGCGTGCCTCCTGCAGGGTCTCCGCCGCCCGCGTCGCAAAGCCGCGCCGCTCCATCGCCCGGGCGAGCCGCTGGCGGAACGCATGGTCGTCGTCAACAACCAGCAGGGTCTTGTCCTTGGCGACGTGGTCATCAAAAGTCATCGGCTCTGTCCAGTCTGCTCCTGTTCCTCGAGGGCGGGTCCGAGAGCGCTTTCGAAGTCCTTGCGCAACCATCGGATCGTGACGCGCGCGCCACCGTCGCGGCGATTGCTAAACTGGACCTCAGCGCCCATTCGTTCAAGCATGGTTTTGGCGATAAAGATGCCGAGTCCGAGGCTGCCGCCGCCGACCTGCGAAGGGGGTCCAGCACGCTTCGACGTAACGTAGGGCTCGCCGAGCGAGGACAAGATTTCCGGGTCGAAACCGGGGCCGTCATCGGTGATTGACAGGATGATTTCCGTCTCATCCCAAGCCAGCCGGACGACAACCTCGCTGGCGGCGAATTTGACCGCATTGTCGACCAGGTTGGCGATGCCATGGAGGATTTCGGGCCGGCGGCCGGCTATCGGCGGCGGGCCCTCCGTGCTCTGCTCGTCCACGCAATAGTCGACCGCCACGCCGCCCTTCTCGGGCAGGGAGTGGACGGCCTCGGCCACCAGGATATGAACCGGCAGCCGGTCAAAAAGATCGTCGCGGACGGCCCAGGGCGATTCCGCGAGCCCGGCCAGAATCGTCCGGCAGCGCGCCGCCTCGGCATTGATCAGCGCGATATCCTCCGCCAGCTCGGACCCTTCGGCCACCGCATCCTCCAATTCACGGGCGGCAAGGGTGATCGTGCCTAAGGGCGTGCCGAGCTGATGCGCTGTCGCCGCCGCCAGGGCGCCCACCGACGAGAGATGGCGCTCCCGCGTCAGGGCATCGCGCAGCGCGGTCAGCGCCTCGGCGCGCCGGCGCGCCTCCGCGGCGACCCGGGCCGCATAGAGGGCGAGGAATGAGAGCGAAAACACCATGCCGACCCAAAGCCCGGCAAGATAAAGGCCGGGCACGACCCTTGGCTCAGCCCCCCAGGGCAGCGGCAGGTGCCAGATCGCCAGCACGGTCATCAACACGATGCCGAGCGCGAGCAGCAGATACGTGCTGCGCCGGTCGAGCACGCTGGCGGAGATCGTCACCGGCACCAGAATGAGCACGGCAAAGGGGTTTTCCAGGCCGCCCGTCAGGTAGAGCAGGAAGGCCAGCTGGCAGAGGTCGAAGGCGAGCTGGGAGGTCGCGCCCGAGGGCGAGAGCTGGCGCGATTTCTCGAAGGCGAGCGAAAGATACACGTTGAGCAGCGCCGAGGCCGCGACGGCGAGAAACGGCAGCAGCGGATCGAAAGCGAATCCGAAGCCGTAGCGAACCACCGAAAGCGTGCCGAACTGGCCGATAATGGCGTACCAGCGAATGTGGATGAAGGTGGCTAGGCGAATGCCGGCGCCCTCGCTGGCGGTCGCTGCATCGGATTGGCTTGATCGAGCGGAGTGTGAGGTCATAGCTGGTAATGATAGCATGAACGTCGCCGGCCGGCGCATGGATCAGCCGACGGGCTAGGGCCGCAACATCATCAGGGCAACGCCGCCCAGGATGGCGATGGTGACCGCCCAGGAGATCGCGAAGAGATAAGCCGCCCGGCGCACGTCCCGGGCGTCCGCCCGCGCGCGGCCATCCTTCGGTCCGACCCATTGGATTTCCGCCGCCAGCCTGTCGCGGCGCTCGTTGTCGGGGTCCGCCTTGAGAGCCAGGCCGAGCGTCTCGGCAAAGGCGCGCACGGTCCACAGCCTGAGCGGAATCGTCTCCGGCGCAAATCCGCCGCGCCCATAGGCCAGCCGCCGCTCGCGGAACGGTCTTCCGGGCACCGCCAGGCCGGCCAGCCAGACGGCCAGCGCGGAGGTTGCGCCCGCGGGCAGGGTAATCCAGCGATAGAGCCGCGCCGGCCAGCGGTAATACGGGCTTTCGGGCATCAGGACGCCTTTTGGCGCGCCCCGCGCCACCAGATTGGCCAACACCCGGTAGGCGAAGAGCCCGCCGAGCCCGAAAGCCAGGAAGAACAGGCTGTTGGCGATCATGCCGTCGGCAAAGCGGTTGGCCATGCGCTCCACGCACCAGCGCGCGACGCCGTAATGGCCGGCCTCCGACGGGTTCCGGTCCCGCGCCAGCCGCCTCGCCAATTCGAGCGTCGTGTCGAGGGCATAGCGCTGGCCGATCACGAGACCGATCAAAACGACGATGACGAGGGCGCCCGGCGCGCTGGCTGCGGCCCAGCGTTCGATGGCCCAGCCGGCAAAAAAGCCGATCGCCGCAAGGATCAGTGCGACTGCCGTGCCGCGCACCATACGCGTCGAAGAATCGCGCGAGATGCGGTCGAGCCGGCCTGAAAAAAGCCCGACGATACTGGCGATCAGGCCGTCCGGGCCGGGAAGCCACGCGAGGCCGCGGCGGCCGCCGACGAGCGCGTCGCCGAGAAATGCGATGAGAAGCACAAGCGCCCGGTTCTCGCCGAGGAAATTTGCAATCTCGCCGGACATTGCCGCTCAGACGCTTGCCGCCGCATACGGTCAGTTCGCCGCGCCGAGCCCCTCCAGCAGGCGAATTATCCCCCGCGCCCGCGCTTCCTCGGCAAACTGCAGGGCCGTGCGGCCCGTGTAGTCCTCGAGCAACGCATCGGCGCCGGCTTCGATAAGGATTTCGGCGGCATCTTCCTGGCGCGCCTTTGCCGCTTTCATCAGCGGGGTCTCGCCACCGCGGTCCTCGCGGTCGAAATCGGCACCGTTCTCCAACAGATAGCGCAGCATGGCATCACGGCCGAGCTCGGCCGCCCGCATCACCGCGGTCTCGCCGCGCCCCTCGGTGGTCGCGTTGACGTTGGCGCCCTGGCCGACCAAGAACCGCGCGAGCTCCAGGTCGCCGGCCTCCGCCGCCACCACAATGGACGGCAGGCCGTCGGAATTGCGGGCGTTGATGTTGGCGCCCTTGAACAGCCGCGAGCGCATTTCCCGATAATCCCGCTTTTCGACCGCTTCCATGAATTCCCAGGTATCCGAGAATTGTGCCGCCGCGGGCCCGGCGAACGCCACGGCCAGAGCGCCTGCCATCAAAACCAGGGTGCAAAAGCGGTTCACCATCATCACGTCAGTCCTCGCGGATCCTCGGGGCCATCGTGTCACATCGACAAGCGATATCAGCGGCCCTATATATCCGAACAAAGCTGAACCGCAAATGACCACTTGGGATACGCCATGCCCCGACGCCTGATCAATATCCTCATCGGCACCGCCATCGGACTCGGTCTCGTGGGCGCTTTCTGGTATCTCGCGCCGGGCCGCGACGCCGGCGCGCCGCGCACGGTCGCGGAGACGACGATCAAGCTCGGCGGGCCTTTCGAGCTCGTTCGCCATGACGGCGTGACGGTGACCGAGGCGGCGTTTCGCGGCAAATACATGCTGATCTATTTCGGCTTTACCTACTGTCCCGATGTGTGCCCGTTGGAGCTGGCCAACATGACCCGGGCGCTGGAGGTGCTGGAGGCCGCCGGCGGCGATGCCGAGGCGGTGCAGCCGGTGTTCGTGTCCATCGATCCGGAGCGCGACACGCCGGAGGCCATGGCCCGATATGTCAGCCTGTTCCACCCGCGCATGGTCGGGTTGACCGGCTCCCTGGAACAGGTCGCCGCGGCGGCGCGGGCCTACCGGGTCTATTACCGCAAGGCCGTCGACGAAGGCGGCGCCAGCGAATACCTCATGGACCACTCGTCCATCGTCTTCCTGATGGGCCCGGACGGCGACTACGTCACCCATTTCGCGCCCAACACGCCGGCCGACGCCATGGCCGAGAAGCTCGAAAGCGTTGTCGGCTGACCGCGATCCGTTCTGGAAGCGCAAGGCGCTCCACGAAATGACCCACGAAGAGTGGGAATCGCTCTGCGACGGCTGCGGCAAATGCTGCCTCCACAAGCTGGAAGACGCCGAGACGGGCGCGGTGCACTATACGAATGTTGCCTGCCGGCTCCTGGACCTCGAAACCGTGCGCTGCACGCGCTATGCCGAGCGCCACCGGCTGGTCGCCAACTGCGCCGACCTGACGCCCGACGCGATCCTCGATTTCGACTGGCTGCCCGGGACCTGCGCCTATCGGCTCGTCGCCCGGGGCGCGGATCTGCCGAACTGGCATCCGCTCGTCTCCGGCGATCCCGAAAGCGTGCGGAAAGCAGGGGTCTCGGTACACGGCCGGGTGATATCGGAGCGGGTAGCCGGCGACCTGGAAGACCACGTCGTCGGCTGGGTCGAATAGCCGGCCAGCTATTCCGTAAACTGTTACCCTAATTCTCGCCGGCCGCGGCCTTCATCTCGGCCAGCCGTTCGCGGCAGATGGTTTCGGTGAGGTCCTTGAGGCGGCGGGCGCATTGCGCGAGCCAGTCGAGTTGTTCGGTGGTGATGGTGTAGTGCTCGGAGTAGCGGGCCTCCACATAGGCGCGCTTCAGGAGTTCGAAGTTGGCGCGGTGACGTTTGGTCGCGCGGGGCCAGGCTTCCACCAGGCGACGGTCCTGGTCTTCGGCCAGGGAGCGCAGGAACTTGATGTTGTGGCTCGGCGGGCCATAGAGCGTAAGCACCAGCAGCGTGCAAGTATAAAACCGCTCGACGGCTTGGTGCATCAAAAAGGCGGCCTGGTTTAGCCAGCCTTCGCTTTGGGAGTAGCCTGAAGTTTTTATGAATGAGGCGGCGCTTGGATGCCAATGGTCGAAATACTTCTTGGCCAGTTCATAGGCCGCCTTTGGCGTCGGCGGTGTGGGGTTGACGAGGGTGAAGCGCTTGTTGCCCGAGGTGTTGCTGCCGTTGAGTGCATAGAGCAGGATACCCTCGCCAATGATGTCGGCGAAGAAATACTGGCCCTGCGCCAGCGCGTTGTTGATCTCGGCGAGGTCGTGGACGATGAAGCTGACCGGGGTCTTGATGGACGTGTCGCCCAGGATGCGGTCTTCGGCGGTGTACCAATAGACCGAGAAGTCCCGGAACGGCTCCTCGTTGACGATGACCAGGATGTCGAAGTCGGAGAAGTAGCCGCTGGCGCGGTCCTCGACCCAGTCGTTGCGGGCGTGACTTCCGAAGAGGATGATCTTGGCGATCAGCCCCTTCTTGCGCGCCGGTGAGCGGGCGGTCTTGAGGATGCCCTGGAATTCCTCCCGCAGGATCTCGACGACCCGCCCGAGTTCGCGCCGCTTGCGGGCGGGCAGATGCTCCAGGCTGGTGCGCATGTCGTCGGCTCGGTTCACGCTGGTCCCCATCGGTCCGGCCCGACGCTAGCATATGACATGGGAGAGAGAAATCTGTCGATCGTCTACGCGCCGCGTTCCACCAGACGTCGAGACGCAGCCTCCCCACAAAACCTGGCCCTGGCGGCCTTTGAAGAGCCCATTATAGCCCGGAATACTTTCGGCGGCTTCTTCGAATCCTGCCCGGGTCGCCATCTCCATTGCGGCCGCCCTAGTCGATCAGCCGTTCGAGCCAGCTTTTCTCTTTTTCGCTCTCCCCGGTTTCGAGATCGGCGAGCAGTGGCCGCGCCGGGCGGGCGTTGTGGGCGGCGAGCATGAACCGGCCCCAGGCGCGGGCCGGCAGACCGCCGCCGGTGACGCCGGCCATGGCCGAACCGTCGTCATTGCCGAACCAGACGCCGGCCACCAGATCCGAGGTGAAGCCGGCGAAGAACGCATCGCGGAAATCCTGGCTTGTGCCGGTCTTGCCGGCGGCCGGACGGTCGAGCGCCGCGGCGCGCCCGGTGCCATCGGTGATCACCCTGGCCAGCATGGTGGATATGGCGCGGACCGTCTCGGCGTCCAGCACCCGGCGCGGCTCGGACGGGCGGTGCCGGTAGAGCAGCGCGCCATCGGCGGTGCGGATCTCCAAGACGCCGTAGGCGCGGGCGGCGAACCCGCCATTGGCGACGGTGGCGTAAGCGCCGGTAAGATCGATCAGGCTCAGCTCGGACGTGCCGAGGGCCAGGCTCGGATGGGGCTGGATGCTGCCCTGAAGGCCGAGACGCCGGGCCATGGCCACGACCCGGTCGCGGCCGGCCGCTTCGGAGACCTGGACGGCGACGGTATTGATCGATCCGGCGAAGGCGGCGGCGAGCGTCATCGGGCCGAGATGCTTGCCGGAATAGTTTTTCGGGGTCCAGCCTTCGACGGTGACCGGCACGTCGTCAAACACCTGATCGGGCGCAAGCCCCGCCTCGAGCCCGGCGAGATACACCATCAGCTTGAACGCCGAGCCCGGCTGCCGGCGCGCCTGGGTCGCCCGGTTATACTGGCTCGCCGCGTAGCGGCGGCCGCCGACCATGGCGCGCATGGCACCTTCCGGGCTCAAGGCCACGAGCGCGCCCTGCTGCGCCTTGAGCGCGTCGCCCGACGCGCGCAACGCATCCCGAATGCTGCGCTCGGCCTTGACCTGAAGCGTGGGATTTAGGGTCGTGTAGACGACAAGCGGTTTCGCGCGCTCCTCGGTCAGCCGGCGCACTTCTTCGACCGCCCAGTCGGCGAAGTAGAGGCCGTCGCCGGGCAGCGCATCGGCGGAGAGCTGCGCCGACGCCGCCTTGGCCTTGGCGACCATGTCTTCGGTGGCGAAGCCGGCGGCCAGCATGGCGTCGAGCACGTCCTCCGCCCGCGCCTGGGCGTCGTCCAGGCTGCGCGTCGGCGCATAGCGGCTGGGCGCCTTCAGAAGCCCCGCCAGGAGAGCGGCCTCCGACAGGCTGAGGCGCGCCGCGGAATGGCCGAAATATTTTCGCGCCGCGGCGTCGATCCCGTAAGCCGCGGCGCCGAAATAGACCCGGTTGAGATAAAGCGACAGGATCTCCGGCTTGTCGAAGCGCTGCTCCAGCCAGAGCGCGACGAGGAGCTCTTGCGCCTTTCGTTTGAGAGTGCGATCGGGCTTGAGGAAGACGTTCTTGGCCAATTGCTGGGTAATCGTGCTGCCGCCCTGGGCAACGCGTCCGGCCCTGAGATTGGCGAGGAAGGCGCGCGCGATGGCGCGCGCATCAACGCCGGCATGGCTGAAGAAGCGCCGGTCCTCCACGGCAAGGACCGCCAGCACCATGCTTTGCGGAATCTCCTCGAAGGCGAGCCAGCGGCCATAAAGGTCACCATATTTGTGGATCACACCACCGTCCTCGCCGCGGATCTCGATAGTCTGCGCGCGCCCGGGCGGCGGCAGATTGTCGAGGTCGGGCAGGTCATGCGCCAGATAGCCGGCAAAGAAGAGCCCCGCAATCGACGCCCAAACGAAGGCCACGCCGATCCAATAGACCGGGCCGTGCCGGCGGCGCGGGATCGTCAGTCTGCGCTCGGTCGGTTGCGTGCTCATGGCGGGCTCAGCATAGCCCCGATTGCGCCGATTTTAAGGATGTTCGATTTGATGGCATCACCAGCCCACACCCCCGCCCGACCACCGCACGGAAGTATGGTTGGGTGGTCGGGCGGGGGTGCGGGCCGGTGCGGAACCGACGTAAGTCGAAAACACTGACTCACACATCCAGATTGGCGACTTCGAGAGCATTTTCCTGGATGAAGACGCGGCGCGGCTCGACGATGTCGCCCATCAGCTTGGTGAACATCTCGTCCGCCGTATCGGCCTGGGCCACGCGCACCTGCAGGAGCGTGCGGACTTCCGGATCGAGAGTCGTCTCCCAGAGCTGGCCGGGGTTCATTTCGCCGAGGCCCTTGTAGCGCTGCACGGAAAGGCCCTTGCGGCCGAAGTCCATAACCGCGCCGACAAGCTCGCGCGGCGTGGTGACGGCGACCGCCTCGTCCTTACGGCGCAAACGCGCCGGCTCGGCAAAGAGCTCGGCCAGCGGCGCGACGAGCTGATTCAGCCGCCGCGCCTCGGGCGCCAGCAGCATGGCCCGGTCGATCATATAGTGGTCGGCGACGCCCCGGTATTCGCGGCTGAGATGGAGGCCGCCGGCCTGCGCCGGTTCAAACGTCCAGCCCGCCTCCTCCGGCGTCGGCGCCAGCCGGTTGAGCCGTTGGATCAGGGCCTCGCCCGCCGTCTCGCCAGCCGCCGGCGCATCGAGCCCGCCGACCAGGGCGAGATGCTCGATCAAGGCCCGGTCGTAGCGGGCGGGCAGGGCCGCCAGCAGGCCGGCGACGCGGCGCGCCTGATCGACCCGTTCCTTGAGATCGGCCTCGGCGTGCTGGATGCCGCCGGCATCCTCGAGCACCGCATCCGCCAGGCCGGCCTCGGCAAGGTGGTCCTCGAGCGCCGCATCGTCCTTGAGATAGACCTCGGAGCGGCCGCGCGTGACCTTGTAGAGCGGCGGCTGCGCAATAAACAAATGTCCCTTTTCGATGAGTTCGGGCATCTGCCGGTAGAAGAAGGTGAGGAGAAGCGTGCGGATATGGGCGCCGTCCACATCCGCGTCGGTCATGATGATGATCTTGTGGTAGCGCAGCTTCTCCAGGTCGAAATCGTCGCGGCCGATGCCGGTGCCGAGCGCGGTAATCAGGGTGCCGATCTCGTTGGAGCCCAGCATGCGGTCGAACCGCGCCCGCTCCACATTGAGGATCTTGCCCCGGAGCGGCAAGATCGCCTGAAATGCCCGGTTGCGGCCCTGCTTGGCCGAGCCGCCGGCGGAATCGCCCTCGACGATGAAGAGCTCCGCCTTGGCCGGGTCGCGCTCCTGGCAGTCGGCCAGCTTGCCCGGCAGATTGGCCACGTCGAGCACCGATTTGCGCCTCGTCAGCTCGCGCGCCTTGCGCGCCGCGTCGCGGGCGATGGCCGCGTCGATGATCTTCTGGATCACCGCCTTGGCCTCCGACGGATGTTCCTCGAACCACTGGCCGAGCCGGTCGCCGACCAGCGATTCGACCGCCGGGCGGACCTCGGACGACACCAGCTTGTCCTTGGTCTGGCTGGAGAATTTCGGGTCCGGCAGCTTGACCGACAGCACCGCGGTCAGCCCCTCGCGGGCGTCGTCGCCGGTGAGGCTCACCTTCTGCCGCTTGGCGAGCCCGGACGCGGCAACGTAGTTGTTGATGGTGCGCGTCAGCGCGGCGCGGAAGGCCGCGAGATGGGTGCCGCCGTCGCGCTGGGGAATGTTGTTGGTGAAGCAGAAGATATTCTCGTGGTAGCTGTCGTTCCACTGCAGCGCCAGCTCCGCGCCGACCCCTTCCTGCTCGCCGGCGATGGCGACGGGCTCCGGCGTCAGTGACGATTTGTTGCGGTCGAGATATTTGACGAAGGCGGCGACGCCGCCCTCATAATGGAAGGTGACTTCCCTGGCTTCCACGTAGCGTTCGTCGCGCAGCACGATGCGCACGCCGGAATTCAGGAAGGCGAGCTCGCGGAATCGGTGCTCCAGCCGGTCGAAATCGAAGGTGATGTCGGAGAATGTGCCGGTCGACGGCAGGAAGGTGATTCGGGTGCCGGTGCGGTCGCCGGCGGGGCCGGTGGCGGCGAGGGGGGCTTCGGCGTCGCCATGGTGGAACACCATGCGATGCTCCTCGCCGCCGCGCCAGATGATCATCTCCAGGGTCTCGGAAAGCGCATTCACGACCGAGACGCCGACGCCGTGCAGCCCGCCCGAGACCTTGTAGGAATTCTGGTCGAATTTACCGCCGGCATGAAGCTGGGTCATGATCACCTCGGCCGCCGAGATGCCTTCCTCCTCATGGATGTCTACGGGGATGCCGCGGCCGTTGTCTTCCACCGAGATCGAGCCGTCCGCGTTGAGGATCACCTCGATCTTGTCGCAGAAGCCGGCCAGCGCCTCGTCGATGGCGTTGTCGGTGACCTCGAACACCATGTGATGCAGGCCGGAGCCGTCTTCGGTATCGCCGATATACATGCCCGGGCGCTTGCGCACCGCATCGAGGCCCTTGAGCACCTTGATCGATTCGGCGCCATAGTCCTCGGCGCCGTTGCCGGTGTCGTCTGTATTTTTGTCGTCGTCGGTCATCGATTCGGTTTTCCGTTTATGCGTCTCGCTCGGCGGTGATGCGGCTGTCGGCAACGGCCAAAAAACGCGCCTGGCCGGCCAGCGCCTCGAAAGCCGCGTGATCGGTGCCGGTGAGCCAGGTTTGCGCCTTGAGCTCGGCAATCGCGGCGAACAGCGCGGCCCGGCGGCGGTCGTCGAGATGCGCCGCCACCTCGTCCATCAGCAGCACGACCGGTCGGCCGTGATGGGCGTGGGCGAGCCGGGCCGAGGCCAGCACGATACCCGCAAGGATCGCCTTCTGCTCGCCGGTCGAGCACTGCGCCGCCGGCATGTCCTTGTCGGCGAAGGTGACGGCGAGATCGCTCACATGCGGGCCCAGGCGCGCACGCCCGGCTTCGCGGTCCTGGGCGCGGGCGTCGGCGAGCCGGGTTGCGAAGTCATCCTCCACCGCCAGGGCCGAACCCTCAGCCAGTGCGGCCTCCAGGCTGCCACTGGCCTCAAGCGAGAATCGCGGGAAGGCACCGGGCTCTTCGGCCGAGTGGTGGCTGAGCTCACTCACCGCTTCGAGTCTCGCCGCGGCCACGGTAACGCCGTGTTCCGCCATGCGCCGCTCCAAGGCGCCGAGCCAGGCAGGGTCGGCAGCCGGCCCTTGCGATTCCAGAAGCCGGTTGCGTTCGCGCATGGCGCGCTCATAGGCGGCGAGCGCCCGCGCGTGATGGCCATGCAGACCGGCCACCAGACGATCGAGGAAACGGCGCCGGCTCTGCGGCCCGTCGAGGAACAGGCGGTCCATCTGCGGCGTCAGCCAGATCACGCTCAACAATTCGCCAAGCGCGGCCGGGCCGGAGGCGGCTTCGCCGTCGATACGGACGATCCGCCGCGCACGGTTCGGTGCGTCGTCATTATCGTTGGCCGCGGGCTCGAGGCCGGTGCCGATGTCGTGCCCGCCGTTCGGGCCGGCAAGCCGCGCGGCCACGGCCCAGCCCTCCGCCGCCTCGCGGTTGGTCATCTCGGCAAGCGTCGCCCGGCGCAGGCCGCGGCCCGGCGCCAGTACCGAAAGGGCTTCCAGAAGGTTGGTCTTGCCGGCACCGTTGGGCCCGTGCAGCACGACGATCCTGGGTGGCGCGGTACCGAAGTCAAGGACCGCTTGGCCGTAGCTGCGAAAGCGCGTCAGCATCAGCCGGCTGACGGCGCCCTCGCCGGCACCCGCCGCCGCAGAATCGCGTTCGCATGTGGTGGCATCGATCATGGTGTTAGCCCGGGCCGCGAGACCGGCGGTCGTTTGGAGCGCGCGCCCAATCAAACCCGCATCGGCATCAGCACGTAGAGCGCGCTATCGTCGCCGAGGTCGCGAATCACCGTCGGCGAGGACGGATCGGACAGGTCCACCGCCACGACTTCGCCCGTCACCTGGCCGAGGATCTCCAAGAGATAGCGTGCATTGAAGCCGATCTCCATGGCCTCGCCCTTGTAGCTGACCGTCAGTTCCTCTGTCGCGGTGCCGTTTTCCGGGCTGGTCACCGACAGGGTGAGCCGGTCTTCCTCCAAGGCGAGCTTCACCGAGCGCGTCTTATCGGTGGAGATCGTCGAGACCCGGTCCACCGATTCGGCGAGCTGCACGCAGTCCGCCTCCAGCTTGCGTTCGTTCCCGGTGGGAATGACCCGGGTATAGTCGGGGAAGGTGCCGTCGATCAGCTTCGAGGTCAGCACCGCATTGTTGAAGTCGAGGCGGATCTTGGTATCCGACAGGGCGACCTTGACCGGGCCTTCGAACTCCTCGATCAGCTTGCGCAATTCGCCGACCGCCTTGCGCGGGATGATCACGCCCGGCATCTCGGCGGCGCCCGCCGGCACGTCGAGCCGCACCCGGGCCAGCCGGTGCCCGTCGGTGGCGACGGCCACCAGGCCGGCGTCATCGCCGTCGACGACATGCATATAGATGCCGTTCAGATAGTAGCGCGTCTCCTCGGTGGAGACGGCGAATCGGGTCTTGTCGATCAGCGATTTGAAGGTGCCGGCGTCGAGCTCGAACTGATGCGCGAGATCCCCTTCCGCCATCACCGGGAAGTCTTCCTTGGGCAGGCAGGCGAGGGTAAAGCGCGACCGGCCCGAGACCAGCGACAGCCGCTGCTCGGCTTCGAAGCCGAGTTCCACATCGGCGCCGTCCGGCAGTTTGCGCACGATGTCAAACAGCGTATGCGCCGGGGCCGTGGTGGCGCCGCTTTCCGAAACCTGCGCCTCGGCCTGCTCGACGATCGAGAGATCGAGATCCGTGGCGGTCAGGCCCAGGGTCTGGCCCGATACTTCCAACTGGACGTTGGACAGGATCGGGATCGTGTTGCGGCGTTCGACGACACTCTGTACATGCCCCAGCGAGCGGAGCAGCGTATTGCGTTCAATGGTCAGCTTCATAGGAAAGATGCGTCTTTTCTTGACCTGAGATGGCTGCCGGGCATCGCTTGGACCCCCGGCGAATTCCCTCCGTCTCCATTCTGGAGAATTGCGTCACAAGATATGCGACCGCAGCCGCGGAAAACAGCAAAAACTTGTGTTTTTCACACAAATAGGAGGCTTTTTTTGGCTTTATTTGCGCGATCCGGGCGGCGCGGCGACTCCGCGGCCCGAATCGCCCATTTTTGGACGGTTTCAGCCGCGCAAAAGCTTGATCAGGAGGCGCAGATCTTCGGCCAGGGCTTTGTCCTTTTGCGCCAGGGATTCGATGGTCCGGTCGGCGTGCATGACGGTGGTGTGGTCGCGGCCGCCGAACTTGCGGCCGATCTCCGGCAGCGAGCGCGCGGTCAACTTCTTGGCCAGATGCATAGCCACTTGGCGCGGCCGGACGATATTGCGGGAGCGCCGCTGCGACAGCATCTCCGAAAGCCGCAGATTGTAGAAGTCGGCGACCTGGCGCTGGATCTCGTCGATGGTCACCTGCCGGTCGTTGGCGCGGATCAGGTCGGCGAGTACCTCTTGCGTCATATCCAGGTTGATCGGCCGGCCGACCAGGGTGGCGAAGGCGACGACCCGGTTGAGCGCGCCCTCCAGCTCGCGCACGTTCGACGCGATGCGCCGGGCGAGGAATTCGAGCACGTCCAAGGGCACGTCCACATCCGGGATGCGTTCGGCCTTGGACTGCAGGATGCCGAGGCGCAGCTCGTAGTCCGTGGGGTGGATATCCGCCACCAGCCCCCAGCCGAGCCGGGAGATGATGCGTTCCTGAATGCCTTCCAGGTCGCTCGGGCTCTTGTCGGCGGTGATCACCACCTGCCGGCGGTTGTCGACGAGCGCGTTGAAGGTGTGGAAGAACTCTTCCTGAGTCGTGTTCTTGTTGGCGATGAAGTGGACGTCGTCAACCATCAGAAGATCGACCGAACGGAATTGCTGCTTGAAGGCGACGGTGTCCTTGTAGCGAAGCGCCGTGATGAACTGGAACATGAAGCGCTCGGCAGATATATAGAGCACCTTCTTTTCCGGGCTGCGCCGTTTCACCTCCCAGGCAATGGCATGCATCAGATGCGTCTTGCCGAGGCCGACCCCGCCATGCAGGAAGATCGGGTTGAAGGCCACGTCCTGGCCCTCGGCGACGCGACGCGAGGCGGCGTAGGCGAGTTCGTTGGAGCGGCCGACGACGAAATTGTCGAAGGTGTAGACGGGATCGAGGGCACCGCCGAAACTGTCGGTCGCCGTATTGTCGGAATCGTAGCGCCGCGGCTGAGCCGATCTGCCGATCGTGCTTTCGACGGTGAAGGCGAGGGTCGCGACGGGGCCGACCTCGCGGCTCCAGTGCTCGCGGATGCGATCACCGTAATGGCGCTGGATCCAGTCACGCACGAACGGCGTCGGCGCCTTCAGCGAAAGCACGCCATCGGAAACGCCGTCGAGCTGCAGGGTTTTGAGCCAGGTATTGAAGACGTCTTCGCCAAGCTCCGCACGCAGCCGGATCAAGACCCGCTGCCAGTCCGCCTCCGATTCCACGCTTTTTTCCCCGGTCTGTGCGGGCTCCGGCTCGGCGAGCATTTCTACTTCGGCTTGCAGGGCCTCGCCGTCTTCCGCCAGCGCCTCGGCAATTCTCAACGGCGCATGCGCCCGCTGCGTCTTTCCTGTCACCTCGTCTCTCCCCCGGCCCATTCAATTCCACCCGCATCGACGGTCGCACCAGCCCCGGCCCCATCGCCCACCAACCGGCCAACCAGGTGCCACTTCGAAACTACAATATTCAATCAAGTATCAACGGTAACAATTACTTAAGCTTGACCTACTAATACATTACTTTATTTGACAAAGCTGCCCCATTGAAGCAATTGCCTAAATTGCTTCCCCACTTACGACTGCAAAATTGTTCGGTTTTAGTCCGAGTTCGGCGAGATCAGAGCTTTTTGTAGTGTACTTCTTTTCCCACCGGCCGACGAAGATACAGGCGTCGGCGCCGCGTGTAAATGCCCAGCTTTCGAGCCGTGACAATTATTTGACAGTTCTATGTCGTCGGCTTTGCCGCACCTACTACATCTGGGTCAAGCCTTTTCGGAGCCACCATGAATTTGCCACGCATACACATCCCGTCGCAGACAATACACGTGAAAAGTGTAGTTTGCCGACAGCCTTTCTGGTCTTTGTTGTGCGACTCGGAACGATACCGCCGCGACTCGGGGTCGCTCCTTGCCAGTCTCGGCAAGACGTCCGGGGCCAAGACCCAGATAGCCCCGACGCGGCCGCTGTTGCGACCGGTTCGAGAGCGGAACGGAATGAGCGGAGATGGCCGGAATCGACTCGGAGCGGACGGTGCCGCTTTACGCCATGGCGCTGACGCGGCGGCTGAGCCGCGAGACTTTGCGTGAGGCCGTGTTCTTGTGCAGCACGCCCTTGGTCACGCCGCGCATGATCTCCGGCTGGGCGTCGCGCAGCGCGGCCTCGGCGGCAGCCTTGTCGCCGGCTTCGATAGCGTCCTCGACCTTGCGGACGAAGGTGCGGATGCGGCTGACCCGGCTCCGGTTGATGACGGCGCGCCGGTCGTTGCGCCGGATGCGCTTTTTCGATTGTAACGTATTCGCCATGTCTGGTTCTCGGTCGGCGAAACCAACAAGTTCCGCGCGATTCATCAAAACGAAGCGGGTGTATAGCGGCGCCCGCAGCCGGCGTCAACACGGCAGCGGTCGAATCCGCCTCGTCTCCGACTACTGGTTCTTAAAACGCGGCGTCCGCTTCTCGACAAAGGCGGTCATGCCCTCGTTCTTGTCTTCGGTGGCGAAGAGCGCGTGGAACAGCCGGCGCTCGAATTTCAGCCCTTCGGCCAGGGTCGTCTCGTAGGCCCGGTTCACCGCCTCCTTGGCGCTAAACACGGCCGGGCGCGACAATTCGGCGATGGACGCGGCGATCTTGATAGCCTCGTCGACCAACTCCTCGGCGCCGACGATTCGGCTCACCAGACCGGCGCGCTCGGCCTCCGCCGCGTCCATCATGCGCCCGGTCAAGACCATGTCCATGGCCTTGGATTTGCCGATAAAGCGGGTCAGCCGCTGCGAGCCGCCGATGGCCGGGATGACGCCGATCTTGATCTCGGGCTGGCCGAATTTTGCGGTGTCGGCGCAGATGATGAAGTCGCAGGTCATGGCAAGTTCGCAGCCGCCGCCCAAGGCATAGCCCGCGACCGCGGCGATCACCGGCTTGCGGCAACGCGAGACGCATTCCCAATTCTTGTTGTAGTCCTCCAGATAGACGTCGAGATAGCCCTTGGGCTGCATTTCCTTGATATCGGCGCCCGCGGCAAAGGCCTTGGCGCTGCCGGTAATGACCATGGCGCCGATCTCGTCGTCCGCCTCCAACCTGGTCAAGGCATCGTCGAGCTCGTTGACCAGCGTTTCGTTGAGCGCGTTGAGCGCGTCGGGACGGTTGAGCGTGATAACGCCGACCGCCTCATGCTTGTCCACCAGAATGGTCTCGTAGGTCATACTCTACCCCCTCGCCGATTTGGCCGCCGGGCACCTCCTTTATCCCGTGGCGGCGGCTTTTTGAAGCGTTTAGTTCTCTTCGGCGTCGGGTTGAATGACGATGCTGATGACGGTCTGGCCGTCCGAATGGCTGAGATCAAGGCTCAGGGTCTCGCCCTCGCGGCGCATCTTGAGTCCATGGGCCGCCGCCGCGCCCGCTTCGGTCCAGCCGAGTGCCGCCAACGCCTCGGCGTAGAACGCCCGCACCGCCGGCGGTGCCTCGCTTCCGAACGCAACGACCTGAACGATCCGGCCCGAGGGCTTGTCGAAAACGACACCCGACTCGGCGAGCTCCTCGAAGCCCGGCATCAAGGGCAGGTCGGTGCCCGGGAAAAACTCCGCGCCGGCGAAAAGCAGAAAGAGAGCAAAACAGGCGTGGGGGAGTGACATGCCCCCCTCTTAGCACGGATTCCTCAGCGCTGGCAGGTCGGGCAGAAAAAGCTGGAACGGCCGGATTGCACGATGCGCCGCACGGCACCGGAGCAGCCCTCCCGCGGGCAGTCCTGACCTTCGCGGCCGTAGACGCGGAAGGCATGCTGGAAATAGCCGAGCTCGCCATCGGGGCGGGCAAAGTCCCGCAAGGTGGTGCCGCCGGCGGCAATCGCGTCTGTCAGCACTTGCCGCACCGCCGCGGCGAGTCGTTCCGCGCGGCCCTTCTGCACCGTATAGGCCCGCCGTCGCGGGCTGAGGCCCGCCCGGTAGAGCGCTTCACACACATAGATATTGCCGAGCCCGGCGACCACCCGTTGGTCCAGAAGCGCCGCCTTGATCGGAGTCCGTCGACCACTAAGCGCAGCTGCCAGCACCGGGCCGGAGAAGGCGTTGGACAAAGGCTCGGGCCCGAGATCGGCCAGAAACTCGTGCTCCTCAAGCCGCTCCGCCTCCGCATAGGCGGCAATGCCGAAGCGCCGGGCGTCGTTGAACACGACCCGATAACCGTGGTCGGTCCCGAAGATCAGGTGATCGTGCCGGCCGGGCGCCAGCTCCTCGCCGGGCGCCACAAACCGCATCCGGCCCGACATGCCGAGATGCAGGATCGCCACCGGCCCGCCCGCCATCTCCATGAGGATGAACTTAGCCCGCCGGCGGATTCTCTCCACGCGTCGACCCCGCAGGCGTTCCGCAAAATCCGGCGGCAGCAGGAAGCGCAGGTCCGGCCGGCGCACCGTGACCGCCTCGAGCACACGGCCCTCCAGCACCGGCGCCAGGCCGCGGCAGACGGTCTCGACTTCGGGCAGTTCGGGCATCGGGTCTCCCTGCGGGGCATAATCGCGGTGCGCGTTTTCGTCACTGGCTTCCGGCCCGTCACATCGGCTAAGGTCCGCCGCTGAACCGACTCACCACGCGAACGGCGTTTATTCAATGGTTGCCCACGGGAAACAAGCCCCTCCGGACGCGGCGGCGGAGACCACGCATTTCGGCGCCGAGACCGTGGCCGCCGCGGACAAGGCCGGGCGCGTCGCCGAAGTCTTCGATTCGGTAGCCGGCCGCTACGATCTGATGAACGACGTGATGTCGGGCGGGCTGCACCGCGCCTGGAAGGCCTCGCTGATCGACAGCATCCGCCCGCGGCCCGGCATGCGTGTGCTCGACGTCGCCGGCGGCACCGGCGACATCGCGTTCCGCATTCTCGACCGCGTCAAAGCCGGCTTTCCCGGCCAGTCCGCGGAAGTGACCGTCCTAGACGTCAACGCCCAGATGCTGGCGCAGGGCCGTGAGCGTGCCACCCGACGCGGCCATGACGGCGCCATCGCCTGGATCGAGGGCAACGCGGAAGACCTGCCGGTCCCCGATGGATCGGTCGACGTCTACACAATCGCCTTCGGCATCCGCAACGTCACCCATATCGATGCCGCGCTCGCCGAGGCGGCGCGCGTGCTGGCGCCAGGCGGGCGCTTTTTCGCGCTCGAGTTTTCCAAGCTGGCAATTCCCGGGCTCGACAAGCTCTACGATGCCTATTCATTTCAAGTGATTCCGAGGCTCGGCCAGCTCATCGCCGGTGACGGCGATGCCTACCGTTATCTGGTCGAGAGCATCCGCCGCTTCCCGGATCAGGAAGCGTTTGCCGCACTGATGCGCGAGGCAGGGCTCAAGCGCGTAGGCTGGCGCAACCTCGCCGGCGGCATCGTCGCCCTGCATTCCGCCTGGAAGCTGTAACCGGCTATGGCAAACGGCCTCAGCCATGCCTGGCGGTTGCTGACGGTGGTCCGCACCCTGGCCCGCCATAACGCGCTGTTTCCGTTGGACGCCCTCGAGGATCCGCCCCTGGCTGTGCGACTATCGCGGCGGATCGCGCGTCTCTGGTACCAGGCCCGCGGCGGCGACGAGGCCCGCCCGGGCGCTCGCCTAGCCACTGCGCTGGAAGCGCTCGGGCCCGCCTTCGTCAAGCTCGGCCAGGCACTCGCCACCCGGCCCGACCTCGTCGGCAGCGAGATCGCCCGCGACCTGACCGCGCTGCAGGACAAGCTGCCGCCGTTTTCCGCCGAAGAGGCCCGCGCCGTCATCGCCCGCGAGCTCGGCAAGCCAGTCGACACGCTGTTCGCCACCTTTGACGACACGCCGGTGGCCGCCGCCTCCATCGCCCAGGTTCACTACGCAACCGCCCCGGACGGCGCACCGGTGGCGGTCAAGGTCTTACGGCCGGGTATCGAGAAGCGCTTTTCCGCC
Organism: Sphingomonadales bacterium; assembly: GCA_022360855.1. Lineage (GTDB taxonomy): Bacteria > Pseudomonadota > Alphaproteobacteria > Sphingomonadales > JAKSBY01 > JAKSBY01. Next base: position 22,210 of record JAKSBY010000284.1, read on the forward strand.
GATCTCGAGAGCTTTCTCTGGTTCGCCCGCATCGTCGAGCGGGCCGAGCCGAAATTGCGGCGGCTGAAGCCGGTCGAGGTGGTCAAGACCCTTGAGGCCTCGGTCAGGCTCGAGATGGATCTACGCATGGAAGCCGCGGCGGCCAGCGAGCTCGCGGAAAACATGGCCGGTGAGCCGGGCTATCGCGTGCCCAAGGTCGACTGGAAACGGACGGCGCGGCGCGTCATGACCATGGAGCGCATAGACGGAACATCGCTCGCGGACAGCGCTGTCCTGGCCGGCGAGGGACACGATCTCCGCCGGCTGGCGGAGACTATCGTCCAGGTCTTCCTGCGCCAGGCGATGCGCGACGGCTTCTTCCACGCGGACCTGCATCAGGGCAATCTGCTGGTGGAGGCCGACGGCACCATCGCGGCGGTGGATTTCGGCATCATGGGCCGGCTCGACCGCGACGCCCGGCGCTTCCTCGCGGAGATCCTCTGGGGCTTCCTTGAAGCCGATTACGGCCGCATCGCCGACATCCATTTCGAGGCGGGCTATGTGCCCGCCGGCCAGTCGCGCGCGCTCTTTGCCCAGGCGATGCGCGCCATCGCCGAGCCGATCCAGGGGCTGTCCGCCTCGGAGGTATCGCTAGGCCGGCTCCTGGCGCAGCTCTTCGCCACCACCGAGCGGTTCGACATGGCGACCCGGCCCGAGCTCCTGATGCTGCAGAAGACCATGGTGATGGTGGAGGGCCTCGCGTCCGGTTTGGACGAGAACGTCAATATGTGGACCGCCTCCCGGCCCGCCATCGAGGACTGGATGCGCGAGAATCTCGGGCCCGAGGCGCGGATCGCCGACGCCATCATCGACGCCGGCCGGCTGGCGCGCGCGCTGCCCGAACTCATCAGGGCGCTCGAAGCCGGTGACGAGGCCCCGCCGAAACCCCTGGAAACCGGCGATGACCGCCCCCACCTAAAGGGGCGCACTCATCGCGCACTTTGGCTCGTGGCGGGGCTTATCGCGGGTGTCTTGCTCGGCACTCTCGTAACCCTATAATCGCCTCGGCGCATCAAACGCGCGCATGCGCGCAAGCGGACAACGATCATGACCCTTCAAGGCAAACGGATTTTGCTGATCATCGGCGGCGGTATCGCCGCCTATAAGTCGCTGGAGCTGATTCGCCGGCTCAAGGAGCGCAATGCCGACGTGCGTGCGATCCTGACCGCCGGCGGCGCCGAGTTCATTACCGCGCTTTCGGTCGCCGGCCTGTCCGGCGAGAAAGTCTATAGCGATCTCTTTTCGCTGACGGATGAGGCGGAGATGGGCCATATCCGGCTCTCCCGCGAGGCCGATCTCGTAGTCGTCGCGCCGGCCACCGCCGATTTGATGGGTAAAATGGCCGCCGGCCTCGCCGGCGA
>JAKSBY010000535.1 GCA_022360855.1 Sphingomonadales bacterium
ACAGAAATAGGCGCGTCCGACGCCGGCCATGGCGCTGCGCATGTCGGGAAGCGCGAAATGGTCGCCGACGAAGATTTCGGCGCCGGCATCCGCGAGCCGCTTGGCCCGATGATCGGCGCGGCGCACGAAGGCGCGCACCGGGTGGCCTTTCTCCAGAAGCTGCAAGGTGGTCGGCATGCCGGTCTTGCCGGCGGCCGAGGTGACGAGGATGGTCGGCTTCTTAGACATGGGGATCTCTCACTTTCGATTGGGCTTATCTCGATCGGTTTTGCCGCCTCGATTCCGGCGGACGAGCGGCATGTGGGATCAATACTTGAAAATATCAAGTAAAAAGATTATTTTTTAAACTTAACAAGCCGAATGCGAGGGTTTCCGTCATGTCCAAGCCCAAGAGATATCAGCTGCTTTGCCCCATCGCCCGGGCGCTTGACCGGGTGGGCGACCGCTGGACCCTACTGATCCTGCGCGATCTCTACGCCGGGCCGGCGCGCTTCTCCGGTCTAAAGGCCGGGCTCGACGGCATGGCCACCAATCTGTTGACCGCGCGCTTGAAACAGCTTGTCGCCGACGGGCTCATAACGCAGCGCCGCGCCGAATTCGGCGTTCGGGTTTACGAGCTCACTGAGCTCGGCCGCAAAGCCCGTGATCTGTTGTTTGAGCTGGCGATGTTTGGCGGCCGCTTCCCGCCCGATGACGACATCAAGCCGCCGGGCAGTCTGCGCACCATCGCGGTAACGCTCGAAGCCGCCTGCCAGCGGGTGGTCACGCCCGATATGGACTTTGTCGCGGGCCTCCACGTCGACGGTGAGCGGTTCACGCTGACGGCCAAGGCCGGCTCGGTGACCGTGCGCGCCGGCGAGGCCGAGGCGCCCGACGTCGAATTCTTCAACGAGTACGAGCCGATGGTCGCGGCGGGCGATGGCCGGATGCCCCTGGAAGACTTCACGGCCAACCACATGCGGATCGTGGGCCACGCGCCCGGCAAGGACGCCGAAGCCGTCCAACTCCTCTCATCCGCGATGTCCTGGATCGCCGAAGCGGCCTGATCCCATACAGCTCTGTCGCTTTTGAACGATCGGCAAAGATTCCCGGCCGTTCGGCTCTAGGGGCGAAGCGGGCCAACGCCTAAATCGGGCGGGTCCGCTCAAGGACGTTTGAACCCCTAGGAGATCCGAAAATGGAACAAGCCTATTTCTACCTCGTCCTCAGCGGACTTTTGACCGTGCTGCTGTGGACCCCCTATATCCTGGCCCGTCTTTTTGTCTGGGGCCTGCCCACCTTCCTGAACAACTATCCGGAGGGCTTTCCCGCCAAGGCGCCGGAGCCGCCTTTGTGGGCCCAGCGGGCGCAGCGCGCGCATCTCAACCTGGTCGAGACCATGCCGGCCTTCATCGCCGTCGTGCTCGGCGCCGGCGCGCTCGCCGACGCCTCCGCCTACGC
>JAKSBY010000583.1 GCA_022360855.1 Sphingomonadales bacterium
ACCGGTTCTCCTATGACGACCGGGAGTTCGACAATACGATCTCGCATTTCCATTCCTCGGTCATCGATGCTGGCCAGTCCGTCTTCGCCTCCATCGACACCATGGCCAAATGGGCGAGCCTGCTTCTCAACGACGGCCGGCTCGACGGCAAACAGATCATCGCCGCCGAAACCGCAACCGCCATGCGTCAGCTGAACAGCATCGTGAAGGACGGGGCGTGGTTCACCGACCATCTGAACGACCAGCCGGTCGAGGAAATCGAGGCCGGCTTCAAGCGCCGGCAGAACGCCGGCTTCGGGCTTGGCTTTCAGATGTTTCTGTATCAGGGCCGCAGCCTGTTCGGCCATTCGGGCGGCGAGCTGGGCTACGGATCGCTCATGGTGATCGACAACGAGAAGAAATTCGCCGCCGTCATCCTGGTCAACAACAGCCTGCGCAGCTACAACGCGCCGGATACGCTCATGAACATGATCCTGGACTGGCACTACGGCCATCCGGCCCGCGACTGGTCGGACTACTACATGAAAAGAAGCATCTGGCAGCAGGGCGAGTATACCGCCAGGTTCCACGGCTATCTCAACAGCGCGGAACAGGGCACGTCACCGAGCGAGCCGCTGGCAAGTTATGCCGGCGTTTACCACAACCCCATCGCCGGCGACATCGAGATCCGGCTCGAGGACGGGCGGCTGATGATGACCACGGGCGAAGCCTACGAGCTCGAGGTCGGGCACTGGCAAAACGACACCTTCCGGGGCACCGTGATCAGCCCGCTGAGATTCAACGCCATGCTCGACTTCGGCGCTTTCGCCGGCGACCGCCCACAGAGCCTCCACGTCCGTTATCTGGAGCTCCGCGACATCGATCTGGTGTTTCGGCGCAAACGATAAAAACGGCCTACGTCTCTCGGTCACGCCGAACCGCCCCGCGGCGCCTTGGTTGACCGCCTCGCGGGCGGAGCGCTAAACTAGTGCGAGGCGGTAAGGGCAGGCGAGGCAACGCCGACACGAAGAAGGCCGGCCAGGCTCATCTTATCTCCTTTGCGCTTTTTTGGACGCGGCAGTTCGCCCGATGGCGGATCGCCGCCTGGAGTGGAGTGGCATGACGGTCGAAACCCGGGATAACCGCGCACGGTGTTCGAGGGCGTCTCATGCGGTTGCGCTTGGCGGCCGTCCGCGGCCGGACGGTAGCGCATGAGAGGCGGCGGTATACTATTGGACGGCTCGGCCGGCGGCGGCGGCAAGGCCGAGCGGCCCGATGTTGCGACCGTCTACAGCCGGCACAGGGCGGACGTCCTGCGGTTCTGCTTGGCGAAGCTCGACAACAGCGCCGACGCCCATGACGTCGTCCAGGAAGCCTTCTTCCGGCTTCTGCGCCGAAGCGGGAAGCAGGAAATCCGGCGGCCGCGCCAGTTCCTGCTCGAGACCGCGATGAATCTGATCCGCGACAAATGGCGGGCGGAAAGAAGCAAGGACGTCCGGGCCCATGTCAGCCTTGAGATCGTCCCGGAAGACGAGCTCGTCAGCCCGCTGCCGTCGGCCGAAAGCCGGGTGGAGTCGAACCAGGACGTCGCCGCCGCGCTGAAGGCGCTTTCGGAGCTGCCGCAGAAATGCCAGGCGGTGTTCGTGATGAAGTGCTTCTGGGGCAAGAGCTACCGGGAGATCGCCGACGAGCTCGGCATCGCGTCGGTCGTCGGGGTGAAGAAATACATGATGCGCGCCCTGGCCCATCTGCGCGCCCATGCGGACATGCAGGCGTTGCGCATGAACGGCCACGCGGGCGGGAGCATGAACGGGAACGCGAACGGTCATGGGGGCGGCCCGACCCGGCCGGCGCAAGAGTAGATGCTGATGACCAAGCTCAAGACAGACGGCAGCGCGCGCTCGGAGGCGCTGGCCTGGTATATCGAACAGCTCGACGGCGACTTGTCGCCTTCGGACCGGGCCGCGTTCGAGGACTGGCTCCGGGCCGACCCGACCAACGAGCGGGAATACCGCGAGCTGGACGCGCTCTGCGGCCGCCTCGGCGCGTTCGAGACGGCGCCCGAAGTGCAGATGGCCAAATCCTACGCGGAGCAGCTTCGCGCCGAGGCGGAGCGCAAGCGTCGCTCGCTCCGGTATCGCGTGGCGGCCGAGCCCTGGCCGGCCCTCGCCGCCGCCGGCCTCGTGGCCGTGGTGGCCGGCTGGATGGTGCTCGGCAGCGGACTGTTCGGGACCGGCGATACCGGCTACCGGACCGCCGTCGGCGAGCAGCGGGTCGTGGAGCTGGCCGACGGCTCGGTGATGCGGCTCAACACGCAATCCTCCGTCGAGGTGCGCTACTCCGACGACTTCCGCCGCGTTCTGCTGCGCGACGGTCAGGCCGGCTTCGATGTCGCCAGAGACCCCGACCGGCCCTTCACGGTCGAGGCGGGCGAGGGCGTCGTGACCGCACTCGGCACGCAATTCGACGTCTACAAATCCGGCGCCAAGGTGACGGTCACCTTGCTCGAAGGCATCGTCGAGGTGCGCCCACAGGAAGACGCCCCGCCCTCCGCAAGTGTCGACGACGATGAGCGGGCCCTGTTCGCCGCGAGCCGGCCGCCCGCGTCCCCGCCCGCAATCGAGCTTCGCCCGGGCGAGCAGGTCTCGATCCACCGGGACGGCGCGCTTTCGGCGGTCGCGGCGGTGGATGTGGACCGCGCCGCCGCCTGGCGCGACGGCAAGCTCGACTTTCACGATACGCCGCTCGACGAGGCCATCGTCGAAGTCAATCGCTATTCGAGGAGCAAGCTGGTGCTGATCGACCGCGAGCTCGCCGAGATCCGGGTCAGCGGCATCTTCAATGTCGGCCGGCCCGCCAACTTCGTACGCGCGCTCGAGGCGCGTTTCGGCGTGCGCACCCGGCACACCCCCGACGACCGCATCCTGCTCGAAGCGCCGGCCTAAGACGCGCCGCCGAATCCGGAAATACCCCCAAAAGTAGTATCCTGTGCCCGAAGGGGGGTACCGGAATTGTCACCAAAACGTCATATGGATCGAGGGCCTTGCCTTAGAGGCCGGCAAAGGCTGGTACTTTGCCCCTCCTGCGGAGCCCGGCGTCGGCCGCGCGCAAACTCAAAGCGGCCCGGCGTCGCATGGGGGTCGAGACGCTGAATCTGAACCTGGAGCCGGCGGGTGGCTTTCCATCGCCACCGTCCGCCGGCTCGAGGCGAGTGTTGGGAGAAGCAAAAGGGCTCGGTTCCTGTGGCGCATTCTGTGACCAGACAGGCAATTCCATCAAACGGCGGCCAGTCGAGCCGCCGATCAAGCTGCCAGGCCGAACCCGGAAAGGGAGGAAATGTCTGACGGCACTAAAGGGTCGGGTAACGGGCCTGGTAACGAGTTGGGTAACGGGTCGCGTGGAGATGAGTTCAAGGATGTTGCGTTGTTGAGTTCAATGCCCAATCTGCACCTTCCCCCAAACGACTTCGCTTCGGAAAATTCAGACCTGGAACTGGACCTCTATCGGTACTTGGATGACGCAGACGGCATCGAAGAGTTTAAGTGGCGCATAAAAAACCTGGTGCAGAAGTGGGGATTTTCAGATTTCTCATTTGCTCGGCCCCAGAGCCCATGCGAGGCCGATATGGAGCTTATAACGGTGCCTCGGGCACTGCTGGACACCTACGGCGCGGAAGGGTTTTTCGAACATGATTTGAACGTTCAGTACTTCAAGCGCAATACCGCGCCTGTTTTCCAGTCGACATTAGAAAAATTCATTATGGAGATGCCGTTCGCCATCGAGACGACCGAACGCAGTCGGGAATTGTATCGCATGCTCGGAAGCTACGGTTACCACGATTTTTACTTTGTTATTACTAGTGATAGAAACCAAAACGGCATTGGAGTTCTGGCGGTATCTTGTAAAGGCCAAAATCAAATTGAATTTAGAAAGAAAGTACAAAATAACAGAACACAAGTTCATAAACTAGCTGAAGTAATTGACTGTCTAAGCACCGCCAAGTTCCCTGACTTATACCCCAAGTCGATTGACGGAAGGAGTGAAGTCAAAATCAGCTCCAGACCTATGAGGTTGCTGACCGCATTGGCGAGAGACGATCTGACCCTGAACGAAGCGGCAGAGAAAATGGGCATCAGCATCCACACGGCCAACCAGCATGTCGCGACGGCCAGACGGGCTTTTGGGGCGAAGACAAATACCGGCGCAATCTACCGGGCGTTCAAAACAGGGCTCCTTAAACCACTATAACAACGACACAATTATTGGGGAGGGTGACCTGTATGGTGGCGTCCTTTGACCGGTACAGGCCAGGGATTACCTTGAGTTCTTTGGCCGACCAAGATCCCTATCCAACCTACGCAAGCCTTCGTGAAAACCACCCGATCTGCCAATTGGAGCCCGATGGGGTCTGGGCTGTCAGCAGATACGAAGATGTCTGTTCCGCCCTTAGACAACCCAAGAGCTTTTCATCCACAGGCGTCAAAGCCCTGCTCGCACCGGACTGGCTGTGCCGCGAATGCAAACGCGACCTGTTTATCTTGACAATGGACCCGCCCGAGCACCGCAGATATCGAAGTCTGCTCGAAAATGCCTTTTCCAAGCGAGCAGTCGAATCACTGGAACAATTTCTGCGTGAGGCGATTCAACGCCAACTGAATGCTATCTCAACGGACGAGAGAGTCGACTTCCTAACGCGAGTTGCATTTCCCTACATCCGCGACGTTATGGATCATGTCCTCGGGATCAAAGGCTACGACAATATCGAGGAGCTTCATCGCTGGCTTAGGTTAGTAGGCAGAATCTCCGTCACACGGCCCGACGACGATTACATTCATGAATTGGAAGACGCCATCCACGCACAATACTCGCGCCTCGATTCCGTTATTAGGGAGCGACGGGACAACCCGACCGACGACCTAACCAGCGATCTCGTAAATGCGGAGGTGGGCGGTCGGAGGCTCAGCGACCACTCGCTAAGGAATCTGCTCGATTTGCTGATTGAGGCCGGATTCCATACCTCGCTGCAAATGCTCTGCTTGGCGGTTTTGCACCTGTCCCGGCACCCCCATGTTCTTGACGCTCTGAACGCCGACCATGACTTGATTCCAGACTACATCGAGGAACTGTTGCGTTATAGCTCCACGGCGCCTGCGGTCCTGCGCAAGGCCAAGGAAAAAGTATCCTTATCGGATGTTGATATACCGAAAGGTGCCACCGTATTGCTCCTGCTCGCCGCCGCAAACCGCGATCCCGGTGTGTTCGAAAATCCCGACGAGTTCATCATCGGGCGAAAAAACATCAAGCGGCACATCGCTTTTGGATACGGACCCCATGTCTGCATTGGCGCGGCACTCGCTCGGCTGGAAATCAAAGTGGCGCTGGAAGCCATCGTCGATGCCTTTGACGAAATCTCATGCCCTCCCGACCGGGATTTAGCCTGGAGCCACTCGCCAATGGTGAGAGGCATCGAAGAACTGCCGGCCGTTTTTTCCAGGAACAAGGGGCGCCCGGGTAATGGCTCAAA
>JAKSBY010000613.1 GCA_022360855.1 Sphingomonadales bacterium
TGAATTCGAGGCCGGCGCCAGGCTCAGAAATTTGTCCTCGCCCGAGGCTTGATTTCGGCATCTTCTGCCTGGACCGGAATGTCACAATGCGAGCCAGATCACCATGCCAATGCGCCATGCCGAAAACGCGTAATCGTTCCTGTCCCGATCGCCCTTCCCTTCTGTTGGTTCACGGAGGAATGGGATCTTTTCGCCATTGGGACCGAAACATCGAAAGCCTCTCCGCACGGTTTTCGGTCAGCGCGCCGGACCTGCCCGGCTTTGGTGACGCGCCCGATGCCCCGGCCGACGGCGATGCGGAGTTCTTCGCCCAGGCCCTGGCGCGCCATCTCGATGCCCGGAACTCCACAACCCGCAGAGTCCATGTGGCCGGATTTTCCTTCGGCGGGGTGATCGGCGCGCATTTCGCGGCGCGCCTTCCGGAGAGGGTAGAGCGTCTGACACTGATCGGCCCCGGCGGGTTCGGCCCGGCGCCGCGCGGCAGATTCGACCTCCGCCGCCAGACCGAGGCCGGCGACGGAGAGATCATCAAACATAATCTCCTGCAAACCATGCTGCACGCCCCTGAGGCGGCCGACGCCAAGGCGATAGAGATACAGCAGCTAAACCTGGCGCGAACGCGTTTCGACAGCCGGGGCATCAGCACGCGCCCTTCCCTGCTGGAGAACCTGACCCCCATAAAGTGCCCGACGCAGATCCTGTGGGGCGAGTACGACGCGCTCGCCTACCCCTCCGTGGCCGAACGCATGACGCGCTGCCGGGAGGCGAACCCTTCGCTCAAGCTTACCACCGTCCCCAATTCCGGGCATTGGGCACAATACGAGAACCCGGATTTCGTCAACCGGGAAATCATCCGGTTTCACCTTGGCGCGCATGCCATCCAATGAGGACCCCGCGATGGACTACGACCTGATAACACTCGCGTTCGACGGACCCGCGGCGGTCATCACCTTCGACCGCCCCGAAAAGCGCAATGCCATAAGCACCGCGGTCATGACGGAGATGATCGCCGCCGCGCACGCCGCCGCGGCGCGTGACGGGATTTCCGGGCTCATCGTAACCGGAGGAGAGAATTTCTTCTCCGCCGGCGCGGATCTCAACGACGCACAAGCCATCGACGGCCCGGCCCAGGGCCTGGCCTATTTCAATCGCTGGCACGAATTGTGCGCCGTGTTTGAACACCTCTCCATTCCCACCATCGCCGCCATCGAAGGCTTCTGTTTGACCGGCGGCTTCGAGTTCGCCATGGCCTGCGATCTGCGCGTGGCGGCGAAAGACGCGACCTTCGCCCTGACCAGCTCGAAGATCGGTACGGTCCCCGGGGCCGGCGGCACCCAGCGCCTGCCGCGCCTTGTGGGGACGGGCCGCGCCTTGGAGATCCTGTTCGGCGGCGATCCGGTGGACGCGCCCGAGGCTCACAGGATCGGGCTGCTCAACCGTCTCACGGAGCCGGGCGGTGCGTTGAAGGAAGCCAAGGCCATGGTCGACGTTTATGCCGCGCGCGCGCCGGTCAGCCTGGCGCTGGCGAAACGAGCGGTCCACCGCGGCATGCAGATGGACCTCGCCTCGGGCCTGGAGTTCGAAGCCTTCCTCGTCTCGACCATCTACGGCACCGAAGACAGGAAAGAAGGCATCGCCGCCTTTCTCGAAAAACGGAAAGCCGTCTTCCGCGGCAAATAACCCGCTACAGCTTGCTGCGAAAGTCGGGCGGGCGCTTTTCCCGGAAGGCGTTTCCACCCTCCTTGGATTCGTCGGTCTGGTAGTACAGAGCCACCGCCTCGTAGCCGAGCTTGCCGATGCCGCGGATGTTTTCGCTGTCGGCGTTGAACGACCGCTTGGCGAGCGCGATCGCGGTCGGGCTGCGGGCAACGATTTCCTGACACCAGCGCGCCACTTCCGCGTCCAGCTCCTCCTCCGGCACCACCGCGTTCACGAGCCCCATCCGGAGGGCTTCCTCGGCACTGTAGCGGCGGCACAGATACCACATCTCCCGCGCCTTTTTTTCGCCGACAATCCGGCTGAGATAGGCGGTCCCGAAGCCCGGGTCGACGGAGCCGACCTTGGGGCCGACCTGCCCGAATACGGATTTATCCGACGCGATGGTGAGGTCGCAGATGGTGGCGATCACGTTGCCGCCGCCGATGGCGAAGCCGTTCACCTTGGCGATGACGGGTTTCGGAATATCCCGGATGAGCGCGTGAATATCGTCCACCGGGACGCCCAGGGTACCGCGCCGCGAGCGCTCCGATTTCCTGTCGCCGGTATCGCCGCCGACGCCGAAGGCCTTTCCCCCGGCGCCGGAGATCACGACCACCGCCACATCCCTGTCCCAGCCCGCTTCCGACAGGGCCTCGATCAGCTCGAAATAGGTTTGCTCCCGGTAGGCGTTCATGCGCTCCGGGCGGTTGACGACGATATGCGCCACGCCGTCTTCGACCCGATAGAGGATGTCTTCGTATTCCTGTGTCACTGTTTCACCTATTTTGATGTCAGCCCGGCAATCGCACGCAGGCTCCCCGGCGTCCGGAACCCTTTGAGACACGCAAACAACTCATCCGCCTTGCCTCCCAGCACCGGTTCCACCAGCGCCAGAAATTTGCGCTTCAGATCGTCCTCCGACATGGGGTTTTCGGGATTACCGAGCGCCAGGGGGACGCTTTCGTCCACATGGCCCCCGGCCGAGAACTCGACCCGCATGCGGGCGGCGGTCTTCGGCATGGCGGGATCGACCTCCAGCCTGACTTTCCGGGCGATGTCCCCAAGCGGCCGGCTTTCGACCGTCGCCGCGCTGAAGTCCCGGTCGGTGGCCCGGTAGCCGGAGAGCCCCAACGCGACGCAGAAGGCGGTACTGAACTTGCCCTCCAACGCCGTGTGCGGGGCGGCAATGCCGGCCACCTTGGGCAGCAGCGGGTTGACGTACACGGTGATCGCGGCAATCGGCCTGTCTCGGCACGCCGGCGCCAGGGACCGCGCCGCGTCGATCGGCGCATGGGTCATCAGGCAGGAGGCGTAGGGCTTGAACGTGTTGTTCAGTATCTCCCA
>JAKSBY010000064.1 GCA_022360855.1 Sphingomonadales bacterium
CAAGGCGATCAAGGCAGACCGGCCCGATCTCGTCTTTCTCGATATCCAGATGCCGGGGCTCGACGGCTTCGGCGTCATCAAGGGGCTGATCGGGACGCAACTGCCGATCTTCGTTTTCGTCACCGCCTACGACCAGTATGCCTTGGGCGCCTTCGATGCGCATGCGCTGGACTACTTGCTCAAGCCGGTGGACGAGGCGCGGATGACCGAGGCCATCAACCGGGTCCGCGAGCATATCCGCCAGCGCACCGCCATCGAGCAGAACGCCCGGCTCGTCGACCTCATCGAGAATATGGACGATCCGCCGGAGACCGCGCTGTCGGCGATCCTCGAGGAGACCACGGTCAGCGAAGGCGAGAGTTTCGACAAGCAGCTCCACATCAAGGACCGCGGGCGCATCACCATCGTGGATGTGAACAACGTCGACTATATCGACGCCGCCGGCGACTATATGTGCATCCACGAGGGCCAGAGGACCCACATCCTGCGCGAGACCATGAAGACCATGGAGGCCAAGCTCGACCCGGCGAAATTCCGCCGCGTGCACCGCTCCACCATCGTCAATCTCGACCGCGTCACCGAGCTCCGCCCGCACGCCAACGGCGAATACTTCCTCATCCTCGAAGGCGGCGGCGAACTCAAGGTCAGCCGTACCTACAAAAGCGTCGTCGGCCGGTTTTTGTAAGGGCCTGCGCCCGGCCCCTCTCCCGCCATCGCGCGGCGCCGTCCCCGCCCCCTTTCCCCGTCATCGCGAGGCCCGGAGGGCCGCGGCGATCTGGTCGCGGCAGAGCTCCGTCGCCCCGAGATTGCTTCGGCGCCGCCTCGCAATGACAGGTTAGGTCTTAAGTACCAGGTACTTTACGCTTAAGTACCTGGTGCTTAAGGGAGTGCCGCGTCGCTGACGCGCCCCGCAATGACAGGCTTAGGCCCGGGGCTCAGCCGTAGTTGGGCTCTCTGCCGTAGCGCAGGCGGTAGAGGCGGTCGGCCTCGCGGCTCAGCGCGTGAACCAGGAAGACCAGACCGTCGGTCCGGACCGTCGAGTCCAGGCGGACACCGTAGGCAAGGTCGTGGAACAGCGTCAGCCCGCCCATCAGACGATGGAGCGGCTCCTCCATGGCGAAGATGTCGTCCCAGTCCGGCATCCGGCTCTCCTTCTTCTCC
>JAKSBY010000766.1 GCA_022360855.1 Sphingomonadales bacterium
CGGCGACCGTGGGGTCGTCGTCGACCAGATAGAGATTGGCAGGCCCGCTCACGCGGCACATCCTAACTCGGTTTTGCGCGGATAGCGGCGAAGACCCTAGCGAGACACGCTAAACAATTGGCAAACGCCATATTTTACAAGAGCAGCCAGGCGGCAAGGCCGAGAAAGGCGAAAAAGCCCACCACATCGGGAATCGTGGTGACGAAGACGCTGGAGGCGACCGCCGGGTCGATGCCGGCGCGCTCCAGGCTCATCGGCACCAATATGCCGGAAAGCCCGGCAACGAACATGTTGATGATCATGGCCACGGCAATGATCAGGCCGAGCTCGTTGGAGGAAAACCAGAGCGCCGCGACCACGCCGATGACGATCGCCAGGAGCGCGCCGTTGATCAGGCTGACCGCGACCTCCTTGTTGACCACGCGCATGGCGTTGGATTGCGTCAGCTCTTTGGTCGCGAGCGCGCGCACCGCCACCGCCATGGTCTGCGTGCCCGCATTGCCCCCCATGGAAGCAACGATGGGCATGAGCACGGCCAGCGCCACCAGCTTTTCGATCGAGGTATCGAACAGCCCGATCACCACCGACGCAAGGATCGCCGTGCCGAGATTGACCAGAAGCCAGGTAAAGCGGGTCTTGCTGACATCCAAAAGCGAGATATTGATATCGCCGTCGGAGACGCCGCTGATGGCGAGCAGGTCCTCCTCCGCCTCGTCCTCGACCACGTCGACGATGTCGTCGACCGTGACCACGCCGACGAGCCGGCCGTCGCCATCGGCCACCGGAGCCGAGACCAGATTGTACTGCGCGATGATGTGAGCTACGTCTTCCTGGTCCATCTCCACCGGCACCACGTGCAGGTCGGGGTCCATGATCTCCTCGATCTTGACCGGCCGCTTGGTGCGCATCAGCCGGTTCAGCGCCACCGTGCCGATCGGCTTGTGCCCGGGATCGACGATGAAAATCTCGTAGAACTCGTCCGGGAGATCGTCTTCCTCGCGCATATAGTCGATGGTCTGGCCGACGGTCCAGAAGGGTGGCACCGCGATCAGGTCCCGCTGCATCAGGCGGCCCGCGGTGTCCTCCGGATAGGCCAGGCCCTCTTCGATGGCGGCGCGGTCGTCCGCCGGCAGCTTTTCGAGGACCTCCTGCTGCTCGTCCTCGGCCATGTCCTCGAGCACGAGGACCGCGTCATCGGTCTCGAGCTGGGTGACCGCGTCGGCGACCGCTTCCGGCTCCAAGGCCGACAGCACGTCGTCGCGGGTCGCGTCCTCCAGCTCGGAGAGGACTTCGGGGTCGAGGCTCTCGCCGAGCACGGTGACTAGAGTGCGGCGGTCGGAAGAACCGAGGAATTCCAGCACGTCCGCCAGGTCGGCAGCATGGAGATGGCCCACCAGGGTACGAATGGCGGCCTCGTCGCCGTCATCAAGTGCGACCTGCACCTCTTTGACGAAGTCGGCCCGAATCCGGGCGTCTTCGGTCAGGTCGTCTCTTACGGCCTCGTCTTCGGGCGTCGGCTCGCGCAAGTCGCTCATGACCCACCTCCCCTGGTTCGGTGCAGACCCGGCGCGGAGTGTAGACGTATGCCAGGAACAACAAAACCCGCAGGTTTCAGCCTACGGGCTTTGTGGTGCGGTCGAGAAGACTCGAACTTCCACGGGCTCTCGCCCACAGCGACCTCAACGCTGCGCGTCTACCAATTCCGCCACGACCGCTTGTGCTACGTAAAGCCCAGGTGAATTAGCAAAAGGTTCCGACGGACGCAAGCGCCTGCGGGCCGTCGCGTGCGCTTAATCTTCCGCCGTCATTTCGGTGATGGCGACGCCGATGCGGTCGCCGACCATCATGATCTCGCCGCGCGCGATGAGCTCGTTATTGGCGTAGATCCAGCACTGGTCCTCGTGCTGGGCGTCGAGATCGATGACCGCGCCGCGGCCCATCTTGAGAAGCTGGCGCACCTGCATCTCGGCGCGGCCCAGAACCACGGAAATATCGACGGAGACCTTGTTGATTGCGTTCATCTTCTGCCCTCACCGCTGGTCCTTAAAATCGCCCGCCCGGCTTACTTTTTGGTTAACCATGGCTGGCAGGTCCGGCCCGTTAGGAGTATGACACCGCCATGGAACTCGAATGGCGCATCAGTGGGGCTCCTGTCGGCTATCCCGAAGCGGTGGCCGAGATGGAAGCGCGCGTTGCAACCATCCGCGCCGGCGCCGCGCCCGAGCTGGTCTGGCTTCTGGAGCATCCGCCGCTCTATACCGCCGGCACCGGGGCGGATTCGGGAGATTTGCTGGATGCCGCAGGGCTCCCGGTCTTCAAGACCGGGCGCGGCGGGCAATACACCTATCACGGTCCCGGCCAGCGGATCGCCTATGTGATGCTGGACCTCAAAAGGCGCGGCCCGGATATCCGCCGCTTCGTCTGCAATCTGGAGCAGTGGGTCATCGATACGCTGGCCGAGTTCAACGTCCGGGGCGAGCGCCGCGCGGGCCGCGTTGGCGTCTGGGTCGCCCGGGGCGGCGGCCGGGAAGACAAGGTCGCAGCCATTGGCGTGCGCGTCCGCAAATGGGTCACCTTCCACGGCATCTCCATCAATGTGGAGCCGGACCTCTCCCACTACGCCGGCATCGTCCCCTGCGGCATCGCCGAGCACGGCATCACCTCCCTCGCCGACTTGGGCCACACCGCCACGCTCAATGACGTCGACCTGGTCTTAAGGCAAAAGTTCGAAGAGGTATTTGGCCTTATCGCCTCCTGTCATTCCCGCGAAAGCGGGAATCCAGATTTGTGAAGGGAGGCGCCGTTTACATCCTTGCCAACAAACGAAACGGTACGCTCTACATCGGCGTTACGTCCAACTTGGTCACGCGGATTGCCCAGCACAGATCCGGCGAAGTCCCTGGCTTTAGCCAACGGTACGGAACCAAAACCCTGGTTTACTACGAGGCTTACGACGACATCAGCGAGGCAATCCTGCGCGAAAAGCGGCTGAAGAAATGGAATCGGTCCTGGAAAATAGAGCTGATCGAGGGCGATAACCCCCAGTGGCGGGATCTTTACGACCAGATCACTGGATTCCCGCTTTCGCGGGAATGACAGCACAATTCCTCCGTCATGCCCGTGGAAACGGGCATCCAGGCCAGCGTAGAGATGGATTCCCGCCTTCGCCGAAATGACGGAATTCAGGGCTGTGTTTCAGACCCCCTCAAACCGTCGGTTTAATGTCGAAGCGGTTGGGGGCGATGCCCTGGGCGGGGGTCGTTTCGATGTGGTCGACCTTGGCCATGGGCGGGCCGGTCCAGCAGGCCTTGATCATGGCCTCGATATCCGATTCGGGACCGACGAAGAGCGCTTCCACCGAGCCGTCGAGCCGATTGCGCACCCAGCCCGTGAGGCCGATGCGCTCGGCCGCCTCCCTGACCCAGGCGCGGTACCAGACGCCCTGAACCCGCCCGGAAATGCGGACGCGGAGAGCGATGTGATCAACCAATTCCAGTGATTAGACGGCTAGAAGATCTGACCAAAGGCCCAAAACGCAAGATAGGCTATGCCCACGACAACGATGACGCCGATAATGCCGGACCCTAATTTCTGGTTGGTCTGAGTGTCCATCAGGGGTCTCCCGATTAATCCGTCTCGTCCGCCAGCCACAACGACGTAAAGACTAATCCAATACTGCTTAATATGACCGGCCACCAGGGAAATTCAATATCCCAGCCCAGTTTGGGCAGACCCTGGTGCAAAAAGCCGGAGCCTATAAAGCACCCCAAGGCAACAATGATGGGGGTAAAGACCTGAACACTTTTCGCGCGCGCATTGCCGGAAACAAACGCCCCCACGCACAAAAGTAAAGCTGCGACGAACATGTCGACCCAAATGGTCGAAAAGCTGTCATAGATATATTGTCGTGCGCTGCCTTCATCGAAATCATCTATGAAACTGACCCTGATAACAAATACCAGCATGTAGGGCAGAACCGGAAGAACTGCATAGAAGAAGTATTTTCGGCTCAAATATTTTTTCATGTTCCCCCCAAAGTTTCCGAGCCTATCGATATCAGCGCCCGTTTCTTTTACGTGAACTCCATGATCACGTCGTCCACGGCCAGGCTGTCGCCGGGCGCGACGCGGATCTTGGCGACGGTGGCGTCCTTCTCGGCGCGTAGGATGTTCTCCATCTTCATGGCCTCGACGATGGCCAATGCCTGGCCGGTCTTGACCTCGTCCCCCTCGGCCACTGAAACCGAAACCACCAGACCCGGCATCGGACAGAGCAGGTATTTCGAGGTATCCACCTCCACCTTTTCCGGCATATGGGCATAGAGCTCGGCGGCGCGCGGCGCCAGCACGGTGGCCTCCACGGCCACGCCGGCCGTGGCGAGCCGGTAGCCGAGGCCGGTCCGCTCCACCGCCACGCTCATATTCTCGCCGTCGACCGCGCCTTGGAACAACGGCTTGCCGGGCGCCCAGGATGAGCGGACGGCCGTCTCCCGCCCGTCGGAAAACCGCACGGTCCCGCCGTCGTCCGTCTGCTCCGCCACCATAACTTCCCGAGCGCCATCAATGCTCACAACCCTGTCCTCGGCACCTGCCGCCCCCGCCTCGCGGCCACGCTCCAGGGTGTCCAGGAACGCCGCGACAGCGACCAGCCGGTCCCGCAGCTCGTCGGACAGGGGCGCGCCGGAAAACCCGTCCGGATACTCTTCCGCGATAAACGCCGTGGTCAGCTCGCCGGCCTGGAAGCGCGGATGGCGCATGACCGCCGCGAGGAAAGGAATGTTGTGGGCGATGCCGCGGATGTAGTAGCCGTCGAGCGCGGCCTGCATGGCGGCGATGGCGGAATCGCGGTCCGGGCCGTAGGTCACGAGCTTGGCGATCATGGGGTCGTAGAACATGGTGATCTCGGCGCCCTCATGGACGCCGGTGTCGATGCGCACCGTGTCGGTCTCTTCGGGCGGCTGGTAACGGATCAGCCGTCCGATGGAGGGCAGAAAGCCGCGATAGGGGTCCTCCGCATAGACCCGCGATTCCATGGCCCAGCCGGTGAGCGTCACGTCTTTCTGGCCGAACGCCAGCTTCTCGCCGGCGGCGACGCGGATCATCTGCTCCACCAGA
>JAKSBY010000568.1 GCA_022360855.1 Sphingomonadales bacterium
ATGTAGTCGGACTGGTTCGACGTCCCGCTGATCTTTTCGAACGGCACGCCGCGCCGCTTGGCGACGCCGAGCACGAAGGCGAGCAGCGTGAACGGCGTCGGGTCGTTCATGGCGGTGGAGATCTCGCCGAGCGGCACGCCCGCGAGTGCCGTGTCCATATGATCGACGGTATTGACCACCGTGCCGCAGGTGCCGAGGAGCTGCGGCGGAACCTCGTCGCAGTCCACGCCCCGGAAGCCGGAATTGCACGGGATGAGGCTGATCGCCGTCGCCCCCATATCGAGGATTTGCAAAACCCGCTCGTTATAGTCGGCCGGCGTACCGAGGCCGATCAACTGCCGTTGAGTCCAGGTGCGGCCGCGGTGCATAGTGGGATAAATGCCGCGCGCGTAGGGCGCCTGGCCGGGAAACCCCAGGTCGGCCATATAGCGGTCCGAGTCCCAGTCCTCTGGCGAGTAGATCGGGGCGATCTCGATACCCGAACGATTGAAGATACGCCGGTCGCGTTCGATCTGCCGAGCGTAGTCGCTGCGCCACCGCCGCTTGGCAGTGTCAAACCCCGGCAGGGTGAGTTGCGCCTCGTCGCGCTCGGGGGCGTCAATCGAAAGCTGTTCGCTCATAGCGTAACTCCCGCAGGATTCAGTTTCGCGTCCCGGGCGCGGGCGCCGAGCGCGGAAACGCAATCGACGATCTCCTCGCGCGGCGAGCCGGGGCCGAAAATCTTCTCGACGCCGGCATCGTGGAGCATCTGATACTCGACGTCCGGCACGATGCCACCAACGATGATGCCGACATGCCCGAGCCCCGCCGCGCGCAGGGCCGCGATCAGATCCGGGACGATCAGGTGATCGGTGGCGAGCGAGGAGACGCCGATCACGTCGACGTCTTCCTGCATCGCCAGGTTCACGACCGCCTCGATCTGTTGCCAGGGCGGCGTGTAGATGACCTCCATGCCCGCGTCGCGCAGATAGGCGGCGACGACGCGGCTGCCGCGGTCGTGGCCGTCGAGCCCGATTTTGGTGACGAGCACCCGGATCGGCGGCGGGTTCATGAGTAACCGGGGCCTCCCTTCCCGGCAATCGAGTCCAGAAGATAGCGCGCGAACTCATGGCCGATCTGCTCCGCGGCCAGGCCGCCTTTCGGGTTGAACCAGAACTGCGCGTAGTTGACCGCGCCGAGGATCATCAGGCGCAGCAGTCCCTTATCGACCGACGGATCGAGCGGCAGGGCATCGATCACCTCGCGAAAGAGCTGCTCGTAGCGGTCCCGGATTTGCGTCAGGGCCTGCGACCGTTTCGGCACCTGTTCCGGCAGGACGCGGTTGATGACACGCGTGTAGTGATCGTCCCGGGTGATGGCGCCGATATGGGTCGCCATGGCGATGCGAAACCGCTCGACGGGATCGTGCTCGCCGGCGATGGCGGCCTTGACCTGCTCGACGATACGGTCGACACCGGCCTCGTAGACGGCGAGCAGCAGCGCGTCCTTGGAGGGGTAGTGATAGTAGATCGAGCCCGGCAGCATGCCCACGGGCGCCGCGATATCGCGCATGGTGGTCTCGCGAAAGCCTTGCGTCGCAAACAGCTCGGCCGCCTTGTCGAGCAAGGCGGCGTTGCGGTTGTTCGATCTCTGGAGAGCGGGCTTTGCCATCTGAAGGTCGCCGGGTCGGACGATTAACCAAACAATTGATTGTTTAATGCGAATCCTGCAAAAAAGCAAGGCCGCCGGCTTTAGAGCCAAATAAGTTTAGATCAATTCACCCTCTCTCTGTCATTCGCCGGCTTGACCGGCGAATCCATATTTGCGCAGCCGAGGCAGTTCCTAAATGGACCCGCCGGTCAAGCCGGCGGGTGACAAGAAGGAGCATGGGTAAACCTAAACGCATCATACTTTAGCACCAGCCGCGCTCCCTTCGACACGATACATCCCGAATCCCGGCATCACCCGCCCAACGCGCCCGCGATGTTGTATCCCAGGATGGCAAGCAGGGCCGCCGGGGCGGCGAATCTGACGACGAACCGCCAAGCGTCGAACAACAGCGGCGCGCCGGCCTTGAGCTCCGCGCGTGTCGTTTCCCGCGACAGAATCCAGCCGGCAAAAAGCGTGATCAGGAGCCCGCTTATGGGCAAAAGCAGGCTGGACGTCACGAAGTCAATGACGTCGAACACGGACTTGTCTTGGAAGCCGCTGAGCCAGCCGAGCGGATTGACGTCTGCCCAGAGATTGAAGGAGAAGATCGGCGCCAGCCCGAAGACAAAGGCGGCGATGCCGCCGAGCACCGCCATTACCGGCCGCTTCGCGCCGCGGCGCTCCTCCAGATAGGACACCAGCGGTTCCAGCAGGGAGATGGTCGAGGTCAAGGCGGCGATCGAAAGCAGCAGGAAGAAGAGCGTTCCGATGATCTGACCGCCGGGCATCTGGCCGAAGGCGACGGGCAAGGTCATGAAGAT
Source organism: Sphingomonadales bacterium (assembly GCA_022360855.1). Lineage (GTDB taxonomy): Bacteria > Pseudomonadota > Alphaproteobacteria > Sphingomonadales > JAKSBY01 > JAKSBY01. The sequence continues at coordinate 2,451 of JAKSBY010000568.1, forward strand.
CAGCCCCGGCCCCTCGGTCGGCTGCAGGCCGTAGGCGAAGACCAGCGGGAAGATCGCCAGGCCGGCGGTGAGCGCGACCAACGTGTCGGTCCCGGTGATCATGAAGGCGGAGCGGCCGAGCGACATGTCGGCCCGCATATAGGAGCCGTAGACCAGCATGATCCCCATGGCCACGCTGTTTGAGAGAAATGCCTGGCCCAGGGCGGCGAGGATGGTCGTGGCGCTGACTTCCTCGATGTCGAAGGCGAACAGAAAGTCCCAGGCGGCGGCGAAGTTGCCCACGGCGGCGCCGTAGATTACCAGCAGGACGAGAATGCCGAACAAGGGCGGCATCAGCCACAGCGCGACCTTTTCGATCCCCCGGTTCACGCCGCGCGCGACGACGAACACGGTCAGGCCCATGAACAGGCCGTTCCAAAAGACCAGCCGGCCGGGCCGGGCCAGGAAACCTTCGAACATCCGCACCGTGTCGCCCGGCGCCGCGCCGCTAAACATGCCGGAGGCGGTGTAGCCAACGAACGCGGCGGCCCATCCAGCGATCACGCTGAAATAGGAAAGGACGATGAAGCCGATCAAAACGCCCAGCCAGCCGATCACCGTCCAGGCCCGCTTGGCATCGATGCGTCCGACCAGCGTTTGCAAGGTTAGGATCGGGCTTTTGTGTCCCATGCGGCCGATCATCAGCTCGGCCATCAGAATCGGCGCGATGATCAAGGCGACGATGACCACATAGATGATAACGAAAACCGCCCCGCCGTTGGCGCCGGCCGTATAGGGGAATTTCCAGATATTGCCCAGGCCGACGGCGCTGCCCACCGCCGCGAGGAGAAAGACGAGGCGGGACGACCAGAAAACGCGGGGCTGTTCGGCGGCCATCGG
>JAKSBY010000262.1 GCA_022360855.1 Sphingomonadales bacterium
CGTGGTAAAGCCCGGCGCATAATCGCGATTGGCCGGCGACGCCGGAACCGGACCCGGCACCGGGCAGTAGGTATCCAGGGACCAGCAGCGGCCCGAGGACTTCGACGAGATCTCGAACAGGGTCCGGTCGTCCACACCGAGCCTGCGCGCCAGCACGAAAGCCTCGGACACGCCGATCATGGAGATCGCCAGCAGCATGTTGTTACAGATCTTGGCGGCCTCGCCATTGCCGGGCCCGCCGGCGTGGATGACGTTGGCGCCCATGACATCCAGGACCGGCCTGGCGCGTTCGAAGGCCGCATCGGGGCCGCCGACCATAAAGGCCAGCGTGCCTGCCTCGGCGCCGATGACGCCGCCGGAGACGGGCGCATCGAGCATGTCGAAGCCGGCCCCGGCGGCCTCGGCGGCCACCTTCCGCGCGGTTTCCACATCGATGGTGGAGCAATCGATCAGCAAGGTGCCGGGGTCGGCGGCGGCGATCACGCCGTCCGGCCCCAGATAGACCGCGGTGACGTGCTTGCCGGCGGGGAGCATGGTGATGACGGCCTCGACGCCGCGCGCCGCGTCGGCAGCGCTTCCGGCGATCTCGGCGCCCGACTCGCGCGCGGTGGCGACGGCAGCTTCCGCCAGATCGAACGCTGTCAGCTCATGGCCCGCCGCGATCAGGTTCTTGGCCATGGGCAGGCCCATATTGCCGAGCCCGATGAATCCGATTCTGCTCATGCTGCGCCTCCCGCGCTTTGTTTCCTGGTCATGTCCGGAGATCCAGCTCCAGCTCGTCGAGCCCGGCGAAATAAGCGTCCACGTCAGCCGCCGAGACGTCCTCCAGCCCGGCCGGCTGCCAGCGCGGGGTCTTGTCTTTGTCGATGATGATGGCGCGCACGCCTTCGTAGAAGTCATGCCCCGCCATGACACGGTTGATCATGCGGAATTCCATCCGCATGCAGTCGTCGAACTCCAGGCCGGCGCCCTCGCTCAACTGCCGGAAGGCGACTTTGAGCGAGGTCGGCGACATTCTCAGCAGAGTATCGTGCTGAGCCCGCGCCCAGTCGGACCCATGCGCCAGGAGCTGCATAAGAATGGCCTCGACGCCGGGGCCGGTAAAGAACCGGTCAATGAGCGCCCGATGCGCCGCCACCGGCGGATCGCCGGGATCCGCCGCGAATTCGCCGACGATCGCGTCCACGGCCTTGGCATTGGGCAGCTGAACCGAAGCGAGGCGCACGACCAGTGCCTCCAGCCGCTCCGACGGCACATAGCCGTTGGCGACGCCGAGATGGATCGCGTCCGCCGCCTTGGCGCGGTAGCCGGTGAGCCCGAGATACATACCCGTTTGGCCGGGCAGGCGCGGCAGAAAATAGCTGCCGCCGACGTCAGGGAACAGGCCGAGCCCGGTTTCGGGCATGGCGAAGACCGTGCGTTCGGTGGCGATGCGGTGCGAGCCGTGAACGGAGACCCCGACCCCGCCGCCCATGGTGATGCCGTCGATGAGTGCGATATAGGGCTTGGGGAAATGGTAGACCGCCGCGTCGGCGCGGTATTCGCTTGCGAAGAACTCCCGCCAGTCCGCCGTACCCGCCTTCCCTGATTCGTAGAGAGCCACCACATCCCCGCCGGCGCAAAAAGCACGGTCGCCGGCGCCCTGAATGACCACCGCATCGATGGCCTTATCGCCGGCCCACTTGCCGAGTTGCCCGCGCAGCGCGACACACATCTCAGTGGTCAAGGCATTGAGCGCCTTGGGCCGGTTCAGCGTGATCAGCCCAAGCCGGCCCCTGACCTCGAAAAGGATATCCGCCTGGCTCATTTCAGCATCACCCGAGAGATGATGACGCGCATGATCTCGTTGGTGCCTTCCAGGATCTGGTGGACCCGGAGGTCGCGGAGATAGCGCTCGATTGCGTACTCCTTGATGTAGCCGTAGCCGCCGTGGAGCTGCAGCGCCGCGTCGACGACGTCGAAGCCGACATCGGTGGCGAAGCGCTTGGCCATCGCCGCTGCCATGGTGGCGTCGGGCGCGCCGTCGGAGACTTTCTGCGCCGCCGCATAGAGCAGCAGCCGCGCCGCCTCGAGCTCGGTGGCCATGTCGGCGAGCTTGAACTGCGTCGCCTGGAAATCGGCGATGGCGCGGCCGAACTGCTTGCGCTCCTTGACGTAGTCGACCGCGAGATCGAGGCAGGCTTGCGCCCCGCCCAGAGAACAGGCGCCGATATTGAGCCGGCCGCCGTCGAGCCCGGCCATGGCGATCTTGAAGCCGTCGCCCTCTTGGCCGATGAGGTTTTCGGCCGGCACGCGGCAGTCCTCGAAGATCACGGAAGCGGTCGGCTGCGAGTTCCAGCCGAGCTTCTTTTCCTGCGCGCCGAAGGAGAGGCCGGGCGTGTCCGCCTCGACCGCGAAGCAGGAGATGCCTTTCGGCCCGGCTTCGCCCGTGCGTACCATGGCGACATAGACGTCCGATCGCCCGCCACCCGAAATGAAGGCCTTGCTGCCGTTGAACACGTAATGATCGCCGTCGCGCACGGCCTTGGTGCCAAGGCTCGCCGCATCGGAGCCGGCGCCGGGCTCGGTCAGGCAGTAGCTGGCGAAATGCTCCATCGCGGCGAGCCTGGGCAGGAAGCGACGGCGCTGCGCGTCCGAACCAAAGGCGTCGATCATCCAGCTCGCCATGTTGTGGACCGAGATATAGGCGGCGGTTGACGGGCAGCCCTTGGCGAGCTGCTCCATTACCAGAACCGCATCGAGCCGCGAGCCGCCGACCCCGCCCACGTCGTCGCCGACATAGACCGCGGCAAAGCCGAGTGCGGCGGCAGCCCGGAGCTCGGCCTCGGGGAAGACCTTTTCCTCATCCCACCGGGCCGCGTTGGGCGCGAAACGCTCCGCCGCGAAGCCGGCCGCGGTGTCCTGAAACGCCCGCTGTTCCTCGGTTAGTTGGAAGTCCATGTTACGCGTGCCCCCTCACCCTAACCCTCTCCCCGACAGGGAGAGGGAACATTAGACCCTCTCCCTTGAGGGAGAGGGAGGAGCGCGGTACGCGCGGAGGGTGAGGGTGCTGGCGCAACATCTATTGCCGTCAGTAAATCACCACACTGCGGATGCTCTCGCCCGCATGCATCAGGTCGAAGGCGGAGTTGATATCGTCCAGGGGCATGGTATGGGTGATCAGGTCGTCGATATTGATCTTGCCGTCCATATACCAGTCGACGATTTTCGGCACGTCGGTGCGGCCCCGGGCGCCACCGAAGGCGGTGCCGCGCCAGACCCGGCCGGTGACGAGCTGGAACGGCCGAGTGGCGATCTCCTGCCCGGCGCCGGCGACGCCGATGATCACCGATTCGCCCCAGCCCTTGTGGCAGCATTCCAGCGCCTGGCGCATGGTGTGCACATTGCCGATGCATTCGAAGGAATAGTCGGCGCCGCCCCCGGTCACGTCGATGATCGCGTCGACCACCTTGTCGCGGCCGACCTCGTCCGGATTGATGAAGTCGGTCATGCCGAATTTCTCGGCCAGGGGCCGCTTCTTCTCGTTGAGATCGACGCCGACGATCTTGTCCGCGCCGACCATGCGCGCGCCCTGAATGACGTTGAGGCCGATACCGCCGAGGCCGAACACGACGACGTTGGAGCCCGGCTCGACCTTGGCCTCGAAGGCGACCGCGCCGACGCC
>JAKSBY010000611.1 GCA_022360855.1 Sphingomonadales bacterium
CCGCTACGGCAACTACGGTAACTATGTCCGGATCCGCCATAACTCCACCTACAAGACGGCCTACGCGCATCTCAGCCGCTACGGCCGCGGCATTAAGAAGGGCGTGCGGGTCCGCCAGGGTCAGATCATCGGCTATGTGGGGGCGACCGGCCGGGTGACCGGGCGGCACCTGCACTACGAAGTCCACAGGGACGGCAAACCCATCAATCCGATGACCCTGAAACTGCCGTCGGGCCGCAGGCTGGAGGGGGAAATTCTAGCGGCGTTCGAAAGCGAACGCGTGCGCATCGACGAGATGCGGAGCGCACTGGCGGCCATCGCCGCGGTGCTGGCGCCGGCGCCGGGCGAGGCCCAGGGCGGGCAGTGAGTGCCAGCTTGGCGGGGCTCGCCCGACCCCTTATAGTCGGCCGCCAAAAGCCCAGAACCAGTGTAGGAAGAAGAAAAACCCATGCCTATGAGATCGGGCCTCATGGCCTCAGCATCCCTTGCCGCGCTTCTCTGCGTCGCCCATCTCCCGTCAGCCCAGGCCCAGGAGGATGGCATCCTGGCCACCTTCAAGGAATGCGCGACCATTACCGATGACCTGGAACGCCTTGCCTGTTTCGATCAGGCCCTGGTGACCGCGGAAGAATCCGCCAAGCTGGCGGAGGAGGAATTCGAGCGCCAGATCGAACTAACGAAACAAGAGGCGGAAGACCGCTTCGGATTCCTCGCCGACCCGGAGCCCGAGGAAGAAGAGACCGAAGCCGCGGAACGCGAAGAGGCCGAAACGGAAGAGGCCGGGCAAGCCGAAGCGGAGGCGGCCGCGCAAGCCACCGCGGCGGTTGCCGCCGTGCGCCGTGAGCAGGAACGGGCCGAGGCGCTGCGGGAGGCCGGAAAGACGCCGAAGGAATCCACCGGCGAAGTCGTCGCGGTATGGCGGTTGCCATCGAAGCGCTTTGCGTTTCGCCTTGAAGACGGCCAGGTCTGGAAGCAGACCGGCGGCGGCTCGACGAAGCTCGCGCCGCATCTCGGCGCGCGCGTCAAAATCAAGAAGGCCAGGTTCGGGGTTTTCAAGATGTGGGTTGACGGCAAGCGCGGCTTCGTCACCGTGCAGCGCGTCAAGTAGGCGAGCCGATGTCTCACCGGGTCTTCCAAAAAAAGAAACGGTGAGCCGAAGCTCACCGTTCGATAGCCTTTGGGCCGGCGTCCGGGACCGGCAACCGCCAGCCCCGATCACCCGAGCCACCCCCTAGAAGCGGGCTACGACGCCGCCGTAGAAGCGCCGGCCGATGGCATCATAAACATCGGCCGCCGTCTCGGCACCCGTCACCTGATCAGACAGAGGCGACGAGATGACGGGCGGATCATTGTTGAACAGGTTCTCGACACCGGCAAACAGCTCCACCGACGAGCCGCCGAGGAACTCGGGCAGCAGGTAGCGGATCTGGATGTCGTTGTAGATCTCCGCTCCGGTAAAGCATGCACCCGGATCGAAACCGGCGCAGTCTTCATCGGAGAAGTCCTGATCCTCAATGCGGGACCGGCCGATGTAGCGGAGCTGCCACGAGAACGTCCAGCGGTCGTCGATATAGCGCCAGTCAATATTGAACTGGTGCTTGGCATCGCCGATTTCACCGTCTTCCCGATCCGGATCCTCACCCGGCAGGTTCGTGATGTCGAAGCCGAGGAGATAGGTATAAACCGCCCGCATCGTGAACCGGCCCGGCAGCGGAATATTGGCATAATCCGCATCCAGAGCCATGCTCAAGCTGATGTCGATACCGTCGGTCTCCAAACGGCCAACGTTAGCTTCGCCGGAGTTAACCTCGTCCAGCGCACCCTGTTGCAGATTGCCGACAGGGAAGCGAACGATGTTGTTGCAAAGCGGGTTGTTGGGGAAGTTTGGATCGCTCAGGCAAAGCTCCAACGTGCTCTGCCGGCTGACCGCAAAGATGGCGTTCTGCACATCGATATTGAAGTAGTCGATGGTCAATGACGCATCCAAGCCGGACGGCAGGAAGCCCGGATTGATCACCGCACCGACGGTGAAGGTATCCGCCCGCTCTTCCTGCAGGTTGGGGTTGCCGCCGATAAAGCCGCCGGTCCCCTGAATCTCCGGCTGGGTCAAGGTAAAGGCGCCGAACGCCGCGATACGCGCCGCGATGCCGGGGTCCTGACGACAGTTCTCGGCGATTGTGCCGGTCGTAGCCGCCGTAACACCGTCACAGGGGTCGGTCACGCCGGCGAACGTCTCTCCGCCCGGATCGAACAGTTCGTCCACATTCGGCGCACGAACCGCACGCGAGTAGGAGCCGCGGAAGAGAATGTCCTCGACCGGCGCGAACTCGGCCCGGCCCTGATAGGTGGTTATCGAACCGACTGTCGAATAGTCGGACACCCGGACGGCGCCACTGATGCCAAGATAATCGACCGCGCCGTCGGTAATCAGCGGCGCATTGAGCTCGATATAGCCTTCGACCACGTCAAAGCTGCCCGATACGCCCGGAATAGCGTTGGACGTGTTCAAACCGCGGGTGGTGAGGGCATCGTTCCGTGCGTCCGAAGATTCGTCGCGATACTCAAAGCCCGCGGCAAACGCAAGCGGACCACCGGGCAGTTCGACGATCTCGCCGGTCACGTTGCCCTGCACGACGACTTGTTCGATAACCGCGATACGCGATTGATCGGCCGAGGTGAAGGCCAGGGCTTCCTGCGTGACCGCGCCGGCACCGAAGATATTGATCGGTACGCAGCCGAGCGCCCGCGATTCCGCATCGACGCAGCGCACCTGGCCGGGATTATCCGGATCCGGCTCCGACAAGAGGGCCTGGCGCAGGGCCTGAATGTCCTGCTGGCCCTGGCTGATCTGTGCCTGTGTCGACTGACCGTAGGTGAAGGCGAGGTCCCAATCCACGCCAAAATCTTCGATCGTGCCCTCAAAACCGGTCGAGAAACGGAAGGTCTGCCGATTGTTGAAGGCGCCGCGCGGACCAAACTCACGCATCCGGCGGGTGAAGAAGATCGACTGTACCCCGCTGGCAATCGCCGCATCCAGTATCTCCTGGGGAACGAACGGGTTGTTGATCATATTGCCGCCACTGTCCTGGTAGAACAGCGGCAGGCCACCGGCGACGGGAAAGATGTCGTCGGCCGCCAATGGGAACGGCTCCAACTCGGATTGCGTCTCGACCTTCGAGTAGGTTCCTTCCAGGAAGAAGTTCACATTCTCGATGAACTCGTAGTTGATCGAAGATGCGAAGAGGAACCGCTCGGTTGGCAGGGCGATGGTCCGGAAGTCCATGCGGTTAAAGCCGTCGGGGCCGATCTCCTGCCCGGCGAATGCACCGCAGGTGGCCGGTGCCGTGCCGCCATTTGTGCTGAAGCAAGGCTGCAGCTGACCATTCGCATTGAACGTGAAGTCATCGCCCGTCGACCCGGTGCCGTTAACGTCGAAGCGTCCCTGCGGAGGGAAGCTCGAGCGAAACGGCCTCTCTTGACCAAACGGCCCGCCACCGAAGAAGAACGGGGTCAGGGCATCAAGCTCGGTCCGCTCGCGATCGCGCGAGAAGACCGCCTTCTGGTTGGTGTAACCGATAAAGGCAATGGCATTACCCTTGCCGTCGGCGAAGTTGCCGCCGGCCATGAGGCTGACGTCGGTTTCCTCGTTATCGCCCTCATCGCTGACGCCGAACCGGGCCGAAGCCTGGAAGCCCTCGAAATCGTCCTTGAGGATGAAGTTGACCACGCCGGACACAGCATCGGAGCCGTAGACCGCCGACGCGCCGCCGGTGATCACCTCGGCCCGCTCGATCATTTCCGTCGGGATCGCGTTGAGGTCGACCGCCGGCGTCCCCGGAACGCCGCCCACGAAACGGCGACCGTTTACAAGGATCAGCGTCCGCTCAATGCCGAGGCTTCGCAGATCGATAGTGGCGAGGCCCGAAGCATTGTTGAAGAAGTTGGAGTTCGTCCGACTGATATCCGGAACACCGGCCGCCGGTAGCTGGTTGATGAACTCGCTGATGTTGATCTCGCCGCCGATAGAAATGTCGGCGCTATCGAGCACGACCAAAGGTGTCGGCGCAGTCAGAGCGGAACGCGCGATACGCGAACCGGTGATGAAGAGCTGCTCCAGGGCCTCGTCGTCTTCGGATGTGTCGTCTTGGTCCTGGGCAACCGCCACCTGCATCCCGAGCGCAAACGGCGCAGCCAGAACTGTTAACGCCGCACTACGGAGCAGCGCAGCGCGTGAACGCTTCGTCTCTAGATTTTTCACTTTTTACCATCCCTCTCTGGTGTCTCTGGTGAATTGACCGTCTTACTGACGGTTCATTTGGGCTCGTTGGCCCGGTATTTTGTCTTATGAGGGAAGCAGGCGAACGCAACATACTCATCGGCAGGCAGCGCCGCCGGTTTCCCCATCTATTGCTGCGAGCAGCCCATCACTAATGCCCAGCGCTGTAAAGAAAATTAGACCGAAGCGTCAAAAATTGGAAAAAATATGTGGCATATCTGCCACAATCGGCGTCAGCGCGCCCGCATGGGTGGTCGAAATGCCGAATTTTCCGCCGATTTTGGCGCCTTCCATGGCCCCTTGCAGGCCCCGAATGGTGACCTCCGATGCACCATCGGAATCGCCGCCACCAGCGAGTCTCTCCGGCTTGCTCGGGCGATGGTCCAGGTACCGGTTTCCACTCCACCGTGTCACAACTTCCTGAGGTCCGGATCACGAGTTCGACCGGGCCGCCCCGTCCGCATCGCCGGCGGAAGAACTATTATGGTAAAAATTTTGTATTTATCTTTCGGTTAGAAAGTATATCTTTTTTCCTAAATACTAATGTTGAGTTTTGTTCAATGTGTTGTTGAATTGCAACAAGACCATAAAAATCTACACCCATTCCGATAGACACAAAAGAGGGGGTGCTTGTTTTCCGCGCAACTGCGGGGCTACGGTTTCGTCCGCTAAAAATTCTAATAAGACAAACCAGAGAGGGATAGAACCATGGCTTTCAAAAAGCTACAAATGCGTCGTGCTCTCCTGCTAGGAAGCGCGGCAACCCTACTTGCTGTCTCTTCGCCGGGCGTCAGCCTCGCCCAAGACCAGGATGACGCCCTGGTCGACGACGAAGTCGAACAGATTTTCGTTACAGGCTCGCGCATCCCGCGTGGCGACCTGGTCTCAACCAGCCCGATCGCCGTATTGGGTGAGCAGGACATCCTCTTCTCGGGACGCGTCACGCTCGAGGACGTCCTCAACGAGCTACCGCAGGTGGCGCCGTCGCTGGGCGGAACGACCAACAACGGCGGCACCGGCGCGGC
>JAKSBY010000533.1 GCA_022360855.1 Sphingomonadales bacterium
CCCGGCGTACTCGAGCCCGCGAGCAAACACCATCGGCGCTTGGGAACCCAGCGCTAAACCGAAACCCTTGTCGCGGTGCTGATCTTTGGCGAATGCGGCGCAAACGGCGTTATCGTCTTCGTCCGCCGGCGTGAAAGAAATGCGACCATCGACTGAGAGAGACGCGTAGACCGCCACGCCCGACCCCGCGCATCGGTCCGCCATTGCGTCGAGCCATGCGGCCGAGACCAGGTCGAGCAGCGCCGACGTCGCAACGAGGTCGACGCCGGCAAGATCGAGTGTTCCGAGACCGTGCGCGAGGTCGACATGAGCGGTGGTCGCGCCGGGGATGGCATCGCGCGCGCGATCCAGCAGGCGTTCGTCGCGGTCGACGAGCAGCCATCGTTGGTCGCGGGGAAGCGCCGGACCGAGTGCGCGCGCCAACGCGCCGGTTCCGGCGCCGAGATCGACGATGCGGTGCGGTGCCGGTCGGTGCGCAAGCCAGGCCGCGAGAGCATCGATCAAAGCACGATCCCTCGCCCGCCGGTCATAAGGTTCGCGAAGCGCAAGCCACCCTTCGTCGAAGCTGCTCACCCCACACGCTCGAGCGCGGCCGCGAAGCGTTTGGCCGAGTCATCCCACTGGGGCAGCGTCGCCCGCGCACGGCGGGCGCCGGCACGAAGCTGATCGATCGTGGCCGGATCGCGCAACACCTTGCCAAGCGCGTCGCTCAAGGCCGCACGATCACCCGGTGGCACGAGGAGCCCGGCATCCGCCGGCACGGTTTCGGGAATAGCACCCGCAGTGGTCGAGACGATCGGAAGTCCGCGCGCCAAGGCTTCGGCGAGCGCCATGCCGTAGCCCTCATGGTGGGACGCGAGCACAAAGAGATCGGCGGTGTCGTAATAGGCGCCGAGCCCTTCGGGCGCGACCTCACCGTCGAACCTGACCCGTTCCGCAATATCGAGACTATCAACGACTCGCCGAACCAGCGCGGCGTGATCCGGGTCGCGATGCGCGCCGCCGATACACACAAGCCGCCACGCCACGTCGCGGTGGTCTGCCAACGCTTCGAGCAGCAGCGGATGACCCTTGCGCGGCGTCAAGGTCGCGACGCAAAGCAGCACCGGTGTCTCGGAGCCCGAGCCTGTGTGACATGGCGCCG
>JAKSBY010000037.1 GCA_022360855.1 Sphingomonadales bacterium
GGGGCAGGGGGTTTTTCATCCGCCGCACGGTTCTCGGCGATCAGCTTGCGGATCTTGGCGCGCGCGGCGGCGGCGTCGCCGTCCAGCGGCACGTGATGCATCTCCGGCGCATGCACCATCCCCGCCGAAAGATGCCCCGTGCGGCACCCGAAACTTTTGCGGCGGCGTGATCCGCCGCGAATATTGGGGGATACGTTTTCCGCCACCAGTTCGTCCAGCTTGCCCCGCGTCCTTGTGCCCGCGCCTTTGTATTTGAACGCCCACCCTAGAGGCGAATGGCAACTTTTTAGTTAAATTTGAATGATCGGCGCCCCGCGCCCGGCAGGGCAAAACGGTTGTCGCGGGCGGGCGACTGGCCTAAACAGGCCCGTGGCCGATGCGTGCACCGTGAAAACAGCCTTCGGCATGCTTTATGAAACAAGCGTAACCCTTTGAATGTACGTATTAATCGATAATTACGACAGCTTCACCTACAACCTCTGGCACTATCTGGGGGAACTCGGCGCCGACGTCGTCGTGCATCGTAACGATGCGCTTTCGGCCGCCGACGTGGTGGCGCTCGATCCGGAGGGCATTGTGCTCTCGCCAGGGCCGTGTACGCCCAACGAGGCGGGCATCTGTCTCGATCTTGTGGCATCCGCGCCGGCCGATCTGCCAATACTCGGAGTCTGCCTCGGCCACCAGGCGATTGCGCAGACCTTCGGTGGGCAGGTTGTCGCCGCCCCCGAGCTGATGCACGGCAAGGTCGGGCAGGTGACGCATGGCGGCAGCGATATCTTCGCTGGCCTGCCGTCGCCCTTCGAGGCGACGCGCTACCACAGTCTCGTGGTCGGCCGGGACGGTCTTCCCGATGTGATCGAGATCACCGCCGAAAGCCCCGAGGGCGTCATCATGGGCCTGAGACACAAGGAGCGCCCGCTCTACGGCGTCCAGTTCCACCCGGAGAGCATCGCATCCGAGCACGGTCATGCCTTGCTAAAGAACTTCCTCGACCTGGCACGGGAGCCGGCGGCGTGAGCGAGCCCACGCGCGATCTCAAGAGCTTTCTGTCCATCGTTGCCGATGGCGGCGACCTGACCCGCGCCGAGGCGGCGCAGGCTGTCGACATTATGATGTCGGGCGCGGCCTCGGAGGTGGAAATCGCGGCGCTCCTCATGGGCCTGCGGGTCAAGGGCGAGACGGTCGACGAGATCACCGGCGCGGCCGAGGCCATGCGCGCCCGGGCCAAGGGCGTGTCCGCGCCCGCCGGCGCGGTGGATACCTGCGGCACCGGTGGCGACGGGGCCGGCACCTTCAACATCTCCACCGCCGCCGCCATCATCGCCGCGGCCGCCGGTGCCGTGATCGCCAAACACGGCAACCGCTCGGTCTCGTCCAAGTCCGGCTCCGCCGACGTGTTGACGGCGCTCGGTGTCGGGCTTGAGGTCGACGACGCCCAGATCGCGCGCTGCTTCGACGAGATCGGCATCGCCTTCCTGTTTGCGCCGCGGCATCACGCGGCGATGCGGCATGTGGCGCCGATCCGCCAGGCCATGGGATTAAGAACACTGTTTAACCTGTTGGGCCCGCTGGCAAATCCGGCGAATACGAAGCGTCAGATTATCGGCGTGTTCGACGCCAAGTGGCTGCGTCCCCTGGCCCAGGTGCTGGTCAACCTTGGTGCCGAGAAGGTCTGGCTCGTGCATGGCTCCGACGGGCTCGACGAGTTGACGACGACCGGGCCGAGCGTGGTCGTCGAGGGATCGGCCGCCGGCCTCCGGGAGTTCGAAGTCACGCCCGAGGAAGTCGGCCTTGACCGCGCCGAGCCCGAGGCTCTGGTGGGGGGAGACGCGGCCGCCAATGCGGCGGCCCTGACCGCGCTCCTGGCGGGCGAGGCGGGCGCGTATCGCGATATCGCGGTGCTCAACGCCGCCGCGGCGCTCGTGGTCGCCGACCGTGCCGACGATCTCAAGGCGGGTGCCGAGATGGCGGCACAGGCGATCGATAGCGGCCGCGCCCGTCAAACTCTGGACTCCTGGATCGCGCTGACCAATGGCTGACGTGCTGAGAGAAATCTGCGCGGCCAAACGCCTCCACATCGCCGAGCGCAAGGCGGTGGTTCGGCTCTCGGAGCTGGCATCGCGGGCGCAGGATATGGAACCGCCGCGAGGCTTTGTTGCAGCGCTCAAAAAGGCGGAGCAGGCCGGGCGCTACGGCTTGATCGCCGAAATCAAGCGCGCCAGCCCTTCGGCCGGGGAGATCCGCGCCGACTTCGACGTGCCGGCGCTCGCTCGGGCCTATGAAGCCGGCGGCGCGTCGTGCCTTTCGGTGCTGACGGATGCACCCTATTTCCGTGGCGAGGATGGCTACCTCACGGCAGCACGAGACGCCGTGGCGCTGCCGGTCCTGCGCAAGGATTTTATGCTCGATCCTTATCAGGTGGTGGAGGCCCGGGCGCTGGGCGCCGACTGTATCCTGATCATCCTGGCGGCGGTCTCGGACGTGGAGGCCGCCGAGCTGGAGGACGCGGCTTTCGAGCTTGGGATGGATGCGCTCATCGAGGTGCATGACGCTGCGGAACTCGACCGCGCGCTTGAGCTCAAGAGACTGCTGATCGGCATAAACAACCGGAATCTCAAGACCTTGGAGGTCGATCTTGCGACTACCGAGGCGCTGGCGCCGCAGGTCGGCGCGGGTCGTCATCTGGTCGGCGAATCGGGCCTCAAGAACCGCGCCGATCTGGACCGGCTTGCGGCGGCGGGTGTAAAGAGCTTCCTGATCGGGGAATCGCTGATGCGCCAGGATGATGTCGCCGAAGCGACGCGAGCGCTGATCGGAGCGTGAGACGCATGGGCAAGCTGAGCCATTTGGACGAACAAGGCCGCGCCGCCATGGTAGACGTGTCGGACAAGCCCGATACGGCGCGCACCGCCGAGGCCAAGGGGCGGGTCCATATGACGCAGGAAACCCTGGCCCTGATCACCGAGGGTGTGGCTCCGAAAGGCGACGTGCTGGCGGCGGCGCGCATCGCGGGCATCATGGCCGCCAAGCGTACGCACGAGTTGATCCCGCTCTGCCACCCGCTGGCCCTCTCCAAGGTGGCGGTGGAATTTGCTCCAGACACCGAAGCCAGCACGATGGAAATCTCCGCGACGGTGAAGACCACCGGTCCGACGGGCGTGGAGATGGAGGCCCTGACCGCGGTTTCGGTGGCGGCGCTGACGATTTACGACATGTGCAAGGCGGCGGACAGGGCCATGCGCATCTCCGACATTCGCCTGACCGAGAAATCCGGCGGAAAATCAGGGGTTTATAAAGCGGAATGAAGACGCCGCTCATGCCGGTTGATGAGGCGCTCAGCCGTATTATCGACGCGCTGGAGCCGGTCTCCCGAGAACAGGTTTCGCTCACCGAGGCCCGCGGCCGGGTCCTGGCCGCCGATGTGGTCGCCCGGCGCACCCAGCCGCCGTTCGACGCCTCGGCCATGGACGGCTATGCGGTCCGCGCCGCCGATGTGACGGAAGCGCCCGTAACGCTTGAGGTCGTCGGATCGGCGCCCGCAGGTGGGGCCTATGACGGCATCGTCGGACCGGGCGAGGCGGTCCGCATCTTCACCGGTGGGCCGGTGCCTGCCGGCGCCGACAGCATCGTCCTGCAGGAGGACGCCTTCGCCGGCGAGGGCGTCGTGACCTTGCACGAGGCCGCCGAGGCCGCCCGCCACATTCGCAAGGCCGGGCTCGATTTCCGCGATGGCGATACCGTGCTTGCGGCCGGGACGCGGCTTGCTTCGCGCCACATCGGTCTGGCCGCGGCGGCCAACGTGCCTGAACTCTCGGTCTTCCGCCGCCCACAGGTGGCGATCCTGGCCACCGGTGACGAATTGGTGCCGCCCGGCGGCGATCCGGGGCCGTTTCAGATCATCAGCTCCAACAGCCTTGCCGTTGCGGCGCAGGTCGAGGCCGCGGGTGGTGTCGCCATCGATCTCGGCATCGCCCGGGATGATGCCGACTCACTGAAGGCTGCCGCCAAGGGCGCGTATGACGCGGACCTTCTGGTCACCATCGGCGGCGCCTCGGTGGGCGATCACGACCTGATCCAGTCGGTGCTGGGGGAGGAAGGGCTCAAGCTTGATTTCTGGCGCATCGCCATGAAGCCGGGCAAGCCCCTGATGTTCGGTGCGCTCCGAGGCGTGCCCATGCTCGGGCTGCCGGGCAACCCGGTTTCGGCGCTCGTTTGCGGCGCGGTCTTCCTCAGGCCTGCCGTGCGCCGGCTGGGCGGCGAGGCACGCATGACGAACGCGCTCAGCCGCGCGCAGCTCGCCGAGCCGCTGCCCGCCAACAAGGAGCGCCAGGACTATCTGCGCGCCCGGTCCGATTATGACGGCGCCGGCACCCGGCAGGTCACGGCCTTTCCGGTGCAGGACAGCTCCATGCTCTCCACCCTGGCTAAGGCCGACTGCCTGATCGTCCGTCCGCCGCACGCGCCGGAGGCCGCGGCGGGCGATGAGGTCCTGGTTCTCGAATTGTGACCGCGTTCAGCCCGTAAAGCGGCCCATGAGGCTGACGAGTTCCTGCAGCTTCTGCCGTTGATTCTCCACATCGCCGCTCTTAATGGCATCGGCCACGCAATGGTCCGCATGGTCCTTGAGCACGGCCTCTTCGACTTTCTTCAAGGCCGCCCGGGCCGCCTGGACCTGGATCAGGATATCGATGCAGTAGCGCTCGTCTTCGATCATCCGCGCGATACCGCGCACCTGGCCCTCGATACGGCTGAGGCGTTTGACGCAGGACTGATGGCTTGGATAACGCATTGACTCAAAATACCCCCTAGGGGTATATGCTGTCAACATGTCCCGGATCAGATTGCGAAATATGATTGCCTTGGCCGCCGTGGCGCTTGCCGGCTGTACCACGGTTGACGGCGATGCGGCGTTCGACGAGACGGCATCGAAGATCGCTCTTGAAGGCGACGCGGTGCTCATTTGGGACCGGGGCGGTGAGGGAGATCGGGAAATCGATCGGATTGTTGCCGGCCTCCTGGCCGAGCCGTTGACCGCCGCCGCGGCCGTGCAGATCGGTCTGCTTCGGAACCCGGAACTGCAGGCGGTCTACGCGGATCTCGGCATTGCGCAGGCGGCTGTGGCGCAGGCCGGGCGACCAAGGAATCCGGTGTTCGACGCGACGCTAGACTTTCCCGAAGACGGCGGACCGGTCAGCTTGGATTTCGGCCTTGCCTTTGAATTCCTCGATCTCCTGTTTGTCCCGCTGCGCAAGCGGGTAGCCGCCTCGGAGCTGGAGACGGCCAAACTAACGGTGGCGGCCAGGGTGCTCGACCTGGAAAGCCGTCTTCGGCACGGGTTCCGCACCGTCCAGGCGAGCCAGCAGCGCCTGGAGCTGTTCGAGCAGGTCACTCAGGCCGCTGCGGCATCTTTGACAGCGGCGCGCAGCCTGCGCCAGGCGGGCAATATTACGGAGCTGGACCTGCTGAATGAACTGTCATTCGCCGCCGACGCGCAAATGGCGCGGGAGGAGGCGCGACTCGCCTTGCTCAAGGCGCGCGACGAACTGAGTCTGCTCATGGGGCTCGCGGGCAATGAGCGCGACTGGCGGATCGACCGACGCCTGCCGGCCCCACCCGAAACCGGCCTCGCCGTCGGCGCGTTGCCGGCCAGGGCACTCGAAGCGAGTCTCGCGCTCGCCGCGGCGGCGCAGACCATCACCACGCAGGGGGCGCAGTATCGCGTCACCAATATCGCAGCGCTGATCCCCGA
>JAKSBY010000020.1 GCA_022360855.1 Sphingomonadales bacterium
CCCGAAAGGCGCCGGATATCGTTTTGGATCAGCTCGCGCTCGTCGCTGATGTTGACGAATACGGTCGCGAGATAGGATCCGGTAACCAGAAACAACAACAGCAGGCGCAGCCAAAAGCCCGGCGCGGTCTTTTCGTATCCCCTGCCGGTTTCCGCTTGGATGGCACCAGGCGCCTGCATTCCCTAGACCCTCTCGACCTTGGGCGTGAACACATAGCCCGCCCCGTGCTCGGTCTTGATCAGCTTGGGGTTGCGCGGGTCGTCTTCGATCTTCCGGCGCAGACGCAGAATCAGGTAGTCGATGGAGCGGTCGAAGACCGCCTCCGGGTCGCTGCGGCTCAATTCGAGCAGTTGATCGCGCGACAACACACGCTGCGGGCGCTCGACAAACGCCGCGAGGAGGTTGAATTCCGCATTGGTGAGCTGGACCGATTCTCCGCCCTTGCGGCTGAGATGACGCGAAGTCAGATCCAATTCCCAATCGGAAAACCGCATGCTCAGGCGAATATCGTCGGCCTGCCTGGCCTTCTCCCGCGCGGTGTCGAAACGGCGGAAGATGGACTTGATCCGGGCCAGGAGCTCGCGCGGGCTGAACGGCTTGGGAACATAGTCGTCCGCGCCCACCTCGAGGCCGACAACGCGCTCGACCTCGTCGCTCTTGGTCGTCAGCATGATGATCGGAACGTCGCTCGAGCCACGTATTTCGCGCGCCAGACTGACGCCGTCGGTATCGGGAAGAACAACATCGAGGATAATCAGGTCGACCCCGCCGGCAGCAAGCGCCTTGCGGGCGGATTCGCCGTCGCCGACGGCGGTCACCCGAAATCCCGCCTGGCCGAGATAGTCGGACAAGAGATCGCGGATCTGCGCGTCGTCGTCGACCGCCAATAAATGTCTGCCGCTTTCCATCGCTCGGTTTCCTGTTGCCGCGGCCGGCACCGATCGGCTGGCGAGTATAGCGGCAAATGCACCGCAGGTTGTTTGCTCGCCGCCATATCCGTTTGAGCCGCCAAATATGCGCCAGAGGATACAAATTGCCCGACAACAAGTCTCTGCAAACCTCGCGCGGGAAGAGGGGTAGCACCAGAGACGCTGGACCCGGTGCTCCGGAGGCTTCAGGGAAGCGATGTGGCACAAGATTTTCATAAGATGGGGCTGGACGGGTGCCGTCGTCGTTGGTCTCGCGCTGGCCTCGACGCTCGCTTTGGTGCTGATCGCCGATCCACAAATGAAAATGGAGCTGGAGCGCGAGGCCGCCAACGTCAAGGGCATCGCCCGGGCCTGCCTGCGGCTTGAGCGCGAGCCGATCCTCGGCGCCGGGCCGAAGGTGCTGCTCAGCCTGCCCCAGGTCAAGGGGGTTGAGGTTTTCTCGTCGTCCGGGCGGCGCATTGCCGGCTTCGGCGAGCCGCTGGAGATCGTCGGCTATCCCCTCGACCGGCAGACCATGCTGCGGCACGCCTCCGCCGACGGCGCGCGCTACGAAGTCTACTGGCCACCGCGGGTTCTGGAGTCCGAATTCGGCGTTGCGGTTCGGCTGGATATCGACTGGTTCTGGAAAAAGCGGCTGAGCCTGCTCCTGGCGGTCGCCGGCGTGCAGCTCGCCGCGATGATCGCTGCCGCCGCCCTGTTTTCGCGAACCTCCGCGCGAGTCGGAGCACACACCGCCAGCAAAGACAAGGAGATGCAAGAATGAAAGGCATGGAACTTTACCGCTCTTGGCGTCTGGGCTCTTGGTTCGCGGCATTGGTGCTTGCGGCAGTCGCAGCAACGGGCGGCGGCGCAGAGGCCGAGACCGATCGCCCGATCGCGCTCGTCGGCGGCATGCTGCTCGACGGCTACGAGGCGGCCCCGGTCCATAACGCCGTCGTCGTCATCGCCGGCAACAAGATCATCGCCTCGGGCCCGGTGCACGACACTGCCGTACCAGCGGACGCCTATGTGATCGACACCCGCGGCAAGACCGTGCTGCCGGGCCTTATCGACATGCATGCACATATGGAGCTGATCGGCCACGGCGACTACAAGGAGTATTACGACTATCTCGGCGGCATCGAAAACCTCGAACAAAGCC
>JAKSBY010000332.1 GCA_022360855.1 Sphingomonadales bacterium
AAGACGAGCACGGTCAAGACGAACAGCAGCGGAAAGTCGAAAACGAGCGTGTCCGACAGCACGGTAAGCGGCGCGATGATCGCCGCCAGGCCGGGCACCAGCAACGTGTCCAATACGTTGCTGCCGACGAGATTGCCGACCGACAGGCTGCCTTTCTTCTTGAGCAGCGCGCTGACGGACAGCGACAGCTCCGGCAGGCTTGAGCCGGCACCCAGAATCACTACCGCAATCACGATATCGTCGATACGAAAACGCTCGGCGAGCGCCGTGACCGCGGTAACCGTCAGCTCCGCATTGCCGATCAGGAGGACAAACCCCGCGGCGAGCACCACCCAGCTCCGCAACGCGGGCTCATCCTGCCTGGCGTGGCCGTTCCCCGCCTTCTCCTCGCGCAGCAGGAGGGCGATCAGGTAGATGACGTAGAGGACGAGCAGACCAGCCCCTTCGATGCGGCCGACATGGCCATCCAGGCTCGCCAGGATCAGAAGCAGCGTGGCGCCGATGAGAACCGTGCCGTGGCGGATGATGTACCGTTCCGGCATCGTGAGATAGCCGATGAGCCCGGCGGTGCCCATGACGAGTCCGAACTGGCCCATCAGGCTGCCGATCGCCGTGCCCATGACGATCCCGGACTGGTCGACTCCCCGCAGCGTGTGCGCGGCGGCGTTGATGGCGACGACGAGTTCCGGCAGATCGCTGCCGACGGCGAGCACGGTGAGCCCGAAGACCGTTTCGGAAAGACCGTAGTGCCGCGCGAGCCGGGTCGCGCCGCGGATGATCAGCTCGGTGCCGATCCACAGCCCGACCAGTCCAACGATGATGAACAGAAGATTGACCACGACCTTCTCTCACGGGCACGTTATTGTCGGCGCCAAACCTTAGGCAACAGATGGCTTTATGCAGCAGATGGGGGTCGGATTGGAAACGGAAACAATCGTCCTGGGTATCGGACTGGCGGCGCTGGCCATCGCCGTCGTCCTGCTGATTCGCAACAGGCTGCGCAAATGGCGGGGCCCTTTCTGGACTCAGGCGGTGCCCCTGCTCATTGCCGTCTATGCGCTCGGCACCTGGCTCTTTATGTATTCCGGCATCGGCTCGTGGTATCTTGGCTTTTCAGGGGCTTATCTCCCGGTATACGAGGGCTACGAGGCACACCGCCGCGAGCAATACCACAAGGCCGTCCGCCTGTTTTCCAAAGCCATTGATGGCGGCGAGCTCAATGATATGCAGCTGCGAAACGCCCTGTCCGGCCGCGCCGAATCCTATGCCGCTCTGGGCGAGGTCGACGCGGCGCTCGCCGACCTGGACGAGGCGACCGACGGCGCCGAAGAGCCGTTTATCTATCAGGCGCTGGCAGTCGAGATTTTGATCGATGCCGAGATTTTTCTCAAAGCGCAGGAGCGCATCGTGGCGGCCGCAACCGCCTATCCCGAAGCTGCGGCCCGGGGCCTTGAACTCCAACATGTTTTGAAAATCCTCTCACGCCTCGACGAGGACGGGCACAAGGCGTCGGGCGACGATCTGGCGGCGGCTCTTGCGACCATAGGCTATCGGGGAGACCAGCCCGGTATATTTGCCGATCAAGTCTACGTCAGGCTGGCGAGGCGCGCCGTAGAGCGAGGCGATCTGGGCGAGGCGCTCGAACATCTCGAGTCAGTTATTCGGATAGCGAACCAGCTACCGTTTCATTTCGATAGGCGGTATGCCCCATTGTGGCCTTATCCTCCTTTCCAGGAGCGTTTTGCGCTTGATCGTCTGGTCGACCGGACCGAGACCAGCTATCTCCGTATGATCATGTCGAATCCCGGCTACGCCGGGCTACTCAAGGGGCCCATTATCGCCTTGGATGCCCGCGGTCGAACGTCAGAAGCCATCAAGCTGGCCCGCACCGTTTATGACAATCGGAGCAAGTATTACGACACCGGTGAAGCAGGCGATGACTACTACGATGCCAGCGACGACTGGCGTTACAGCGAGGACCTCTGGCTCGCCAATCGCCTGGTCATCATGCTGCTCAACAGTGGGCGGACCGACGAGGCCCGCGTGTTGATGGACGAGCTTCTCGAAACCTCGATCGCGGACCGGCCCATGCTCGTCAACCAGGCGATCAACTTTGCCCAGGCTGTGCTGGACGAGGGAGACTTCGAGACCGCCCTCAAATATGCCGGGCTGGTGGAGGACGGTTACGCCTCTGCATACGGTGAGCTTTGGGTGGTTTCCATCGAGGCGTGCGCCTATGAACAGATCGGCCAGACGAGCCGCGCCCATTCCCTCGTTGACGGGATGGAAGCGCGGCGGGAGGAGAACTACCGCGCTTTTCTGCAGGCGCTATTCTGCCTGAACAGGCTTGACCGGGCCGCCGAGTTGATAATGGAAATGCTGGACGACTCCGACTACCGCGGAACTATACTGAAGTCCCTTATCAAGTATCGGGACCCAAACCATTCCGGAGCTTTTGCCAAGATTCTCAGACAGCGCCGCGCCGAGGTACGGGCGCGTCCCGAGGTCCGCGGCAAGTTTCTCGAATATGGCCGGATCATCGAGGTGCCCTTCGAATCGCGAATTGTGGCCAGCTATTAGAATCGCCGCTGCCCTTTGCTTGATTGTAACAGTTTTTTGGGCGGCCTCGCCCGCCGTCTCGCAGGGGCCGGCTGTCGCCGTTCTTGATACGCCCTGCCCACTTCCGCCAGAGAGGGACATGGTGACCCGCTGCCTGACGCTCGTTGTGCCGGAAAGCCGGCGGGGTGTCGGCGAGATCATCCTTCACCTGCCCGTTGTCATCTTCTCGCCGGCGGCGACTCTCGCCAATGCCCCGCTCATCGAGCCGGTCGTCTTCCTGACCGGCGGCCCGGGCGGCGCCGTGTTCCAGGGCGCGGACAATGGCTGGCCGCTCTGGCATGCGAATGCCCGGCGGTGGTTCGACGCCGGCGCCCGACACCTTGTCCTGTTCACGCAACGCGGTACCGATAATCCCGAAGCCGGCGCCTTGGCCTGCCCGGCGATCCGGGATCCGGCCGTGGCCTACGGGGCCTCAAGAGGGCCCGGCGACGCGAGCGAACGGCAGGCCACGGCGCGTGAGATCATTGCCGCCTGCCGCGACCGGGCGCGGCAGGCCGGCCACGACCTTCTCTCCTATTCGACGAACGAGAATATCAATGATCTGAAAGCTCTACTGGACGTTCTTAATGTGCGGCGCGTGCGACTTTACGGCGTGTCCTACGGCGCGCGGGTCGCGCTTCGCTTCATGGCTGCTCATCCTAATCGTGTGTCCGGAGCCATATTGGACTCGCCGGATCCGCCCGGCCACAAAGGTGTACTGCGGGTCGGCAAAAACCTTGACCATGCGCTGGCCGCGATCGGGGCGCTTTGCCGGCGTGACCCGGCCTGCAAGCGGGCCACGCCGGATTTAAAAACGGCCGTAGAGGCGACCGCCGGGCGCCTCGCTCGCGATCCTCCCAAAATTCCGGTCACGCACCCGGAAACCGGCGAAGTCTGGCATATCCGCCTGACGCCTGCGATCTTTCTGAACACTTTGCATCTGTCGGCCTACGAGCCACGCGGCATCGCCAAGATTCCCTACGCCGTGGCGACTACGCAAAACGGCGTCTACACGCAAATTTCCGATCTGGTGGCACAGGCGCTTTTGCTCGATTGGGGGGTGAATTTCGGCACCGCCGCGTCGGTCGATTGCCAGCACTTCGGCATCGAGGAGCACCGCCGGATACTGCGCGAGGAGATCGCAAAATTCTCGGCCTTCGCGGCGTATCTGCAAGACCTGATCAAGAGCAACGAAGCCGTATGCGGCACTTGGCTCGAAGGTGAGGTCTTTACCGCCGAAGACCGCCCGGTGCGGCCCGCGGTCCCCAC
>JAKSBY010000219.1 GCA_022360855.1 Sphingomonadales bacterium
GACCCGGACAAGCGCGTAACCGTGCTGATCGACGAGACCTTGGAAGATATCGCCAAGCGGGCGCGCCGGGAAGCCAAGCGGCGTGGGCTGACGCAGGAAAAATACGAAGAACTGATGAGTTCGCTCAGCTAGTGCGCGTAGTCGTCGATACCAATATTTGGATAAGCTATCTGCTACGCCCCAGCGGGGCCCTCAAAATGACCGTGACCGCTCTTTCAAGCAAGGCCACGATTTTGTATTCGACGGCCACCATGGACGAGCTCCTGGGTGTCTTGGAGCGCCCGAAGTTTCGGCGCTATCTTTCGCGGCAAACTGGCCTGGAGTTTGTCACCCGTCTGACGGCCGACGCGGAGTATGTGGAAATCACCGAAGCAATCAAGGCCTGCCCTGATCCCGACGATGACAAGTTCTTGGAGTTGGCCGTCGCCGGCAACGCCGACATTATCGTGACCGGCGATAGCGACTTACTCGACCTGCACCCCTTCCGGCATATCGATATTTTGACACCTAGGGATACCCTGGCCCGGCTATCTTAGGTCGCTCTGCCGAATGCGGAGGCTGCGGTAACATATTCCGTTTGAAAATTTGCTGTACAAATTGCCATATGCGCGGATGAAAGCAAGGCTCATCAGGGAACCGCGTTGAGCGAGATTACGAGAACCGAACCACGGAAGCGCGGCTGGCTGAAGCGATTCGCCTGGCAACTCGGTGGCATCGCTGCACTCGCGCTCGGCATCGTGGGGATTCCTCTGCCGATCCTGCCGACAACGCCGTTCCTGCTGCTGTCGGCCTTCTGCTTCGCCCGGGGTTCGGAGCGCTTGCACAATTGGCTGCTCGCCCATCCGCGTTTCGGCCCGCCGATCACCAACTGGCGGCGCCACGGTGCCATCTCCCGGCGCGGCAAGGTTTTTGCCGGTGTGGCGATCGCCGGTGCCTTCCTGATCAGCATTGCCATCGGCGTGCCGGTCTACGCGCTCGTTTTGCAGTTCATTGCGCTGGCCTGCGTCTCTGCTTTCATTTTCTCTCGCCCGGCGCCACCCGAGCACGGTTAGCTGCGTCGCTTCGTCAATTGACCGCCGCCCGCCCGGGAGGGCATAACTCAGGGCGGGCCGCATTCAACAACGATCTAGAGGGGCAGACATGGAACGGGACTCGATGGAATTCGATGTCGTGATCGTCGGCGGCGGCCCGGCGGGGCTTTCCGCGGCGATCCGGCTCAAGCAGCTGGCGGCCGAGCAGGAAGCCGAAATCGCGGTGTGCGTGCTGGAGAAAGGCTCGGAAGTCGGCGCCCATATTCTTTCCGGCGCCGTGATCGACCCGATTGCGCTCGACGAGCTGATCCCCGACTGGAAGGACAAGGGCGCGCCCATGGGCGAGCCGGTGACCGGGAACGAGCACTGGATCCTGCGCGAGAACGGCCACACCTCGTTCCCGCATTTCCTGCTGCCGCCCCTGATGAGCAACAAGGGCAACTACACCTTGAGCCTGGGCACTCTCTGCCGCTGGCTGGCCGGGCAGGCGGAAGAGCTGGGCGTGGAGATCTATCCCGGCTTTGCCGCCGCCGAGGTTCTCTACGACGATGCCGGCGCCGTACGCGGCGTCGCCACCGGCGATATGGGCATCGCCCGCGACGGCTCGCAGAAGGCCGGATACGAGCCCGGTATCGAGCTCTTGGCCAAATACACATTGTTTGCCGAAGGCTGCCGTGGATCGCTTTCCAAAACGCTATTCGAGAAGTTTGCGCTCGACGAAGGCTGCGAGCCGCAGACCTACGGCATCGGCATCAAGGAGTTGTGGGACGTCAAGCCGGAAAACCACAAGCCGGGCCTGGTCATCCACACCCAGGGCTGGCCCTTGCACAAAGAGGCCGGCGGCGGCTTCATCTACCATCAGGAAAACAATCAGGTGGCCATCGGCTTTGTCGTCGCGCTGGATTATGAGAACCCTTATCTCTCGCCGTTTGACGAGATGCAGCGCTTCAAGACGCACCCCGCCATTCGCGCAATACTCGAGGGCGGCCGCCGGGTCGCCTATGGCGCCCGGGCCATCAATGAGGGTGGGCTCCAGTCGGTGCCCAAGCTGGCTTTCCCCGGCGGCGCGCTGATCGGCTGCGCGGCCGGCTTCGTGAACGTGCCGCGCATCAAGGGCACGCATAACGCCATGAAGACCGGCATGCTGGCCGCCGACGCGGCGGCCGAGGCGCTTTCAGGCGGCCGTGCCGGCGATACGCTCGACGCCTATGAAGTCGCCTATCGCAGCTCCTGGGTCCACAAGGACCTGAAGCGCGTGCGCAATGCGCGCCCGGCGCTCGCCAAGTTCGGCCCGTTCTGGGGCACGCTCTATTCCGGTCTCGACATGTGGCTCAACAACGTTGGTCTCGGATTTTTGATGCCGTGGACATTCGGCCACCATGCCGATCATTCGGCTACCGGAAAGGCCGCCGATTTCGCGCCGATCGACTATCCCAAGCCGGACGGCGAGATCACCTTCGACAAGCTGTCGTCGGTCTTTCTTTCCAATACCAATCACGAGGAGGACCAGCCGGTCCATCTGACGCTGAAGGATGCGGACGTGCCGATCCGTATCAACTACGCGGACTATGCCGCGCCCGAGCAGCGCTACTGCCCGGCCGGCGTGTATGAGATTGTCGGAGTGGAAGAGGGCAATCCGGCCCTGCAGATCAACGCCCAGAATTGCGTGCACTGCAAGACCTGCGACATCAAGGACATCACCCAAAACATCAACTGGGTGACGCCGGAGGGCGGCGGCGGCCCCAACTATCCCAATATGTAAGCGCGCGAAAACGTGACCGGCTTAACGGCCGCGCAATGGTCGCGCCGTTAAGATGTGTGGTATGGTGAGTCGCAGTTTAAACCATCCGTGGCAGTAGAAGACGTGAGACTTGTTCATATTGGCCGCGCCGCGCTTGCGGCCATCGCGGCACTGGCCGCAGCTTCCTGCGCGCGTACCGTTGCCGATAATACCGAGGTCGCCTATGAGAGCCGCGATTTCGGCAGCTACATCGCCGGGCTGCACGCCCGTTACTCGCGCGATACCGAGTCCGCCGCGCAGTTTTATCTCGACGCGCTGAAGAAGGACCCGAATAACGGCGTCCTTCTGCGCCGCGCCTTCTCGCTGCTGGTGACCGACGGTCAGTATCGCCAGGCGGTCGTGCTCGCCCGCCGGATCGTCGCCTCCTCGCCGCGAAGCAGCCTGGCGAATATGATCCTCGTGATCGAGCATTTCCGGAAGGACGAATACGAGGCCGCCCGCAAACGCCTGGTCAATATCACCGGCTCCGGCTTTGACGCGTTGATGCGGCCGCTGATGGCCGGCTGGGCCCATGCCGGTGAAGGCGATGGGGCGAAGGCACTCGAGTCGCTCGAGCCGCTCGGCGCCTCACCCGCATTTGCGCATTATGGATCGACCCACGCCGCCTATATCCCTCAATATCTAGAGGACTACGCGGCGGCCGAGGAGGCTTATGAAGCGCTCCTCGCCGAAACCCCGCTCAAGACGGTTTTGCCGGCACTGGCCTATGCGGCCCTGCTCGCGGAGCAGGGCCGATGGACGGATGCACAGATGCTGCTGGACGAACTGGCGGAGGATTTCCCGAGCAACAGGCGCATTGCCGCGGACCGCAGCAGGGTCCGGGCACGGGAAGTGCCGAAGTCGAGACTGGGGGAGCCGCGCCTGGCGCTCAGCGAAGCGCTGGTGCAGGCCGCGGCGGAGCTGATGAGCGACAACGCCCGCGCGCCGGCGCTGCTTTACGCGCGGCTCGGCAGCTTCATGGCGCCGGAGAATGACGACGCCTACCTGCTGCTTGGCAATCTGCTGTCGATCGACGGACACGAAAGGGCGGCGCTCACCGCGCTGCGCCAGATTGACCGCGACAGCGACCTTTATCTGCAATCAAAGCTGCGTGAAGCCTGGGTGTTGGACGGGATGGAGCAATCCGATGCGGCGATCACGGTGCTGGAAGACTATCTGGTTGCGCATCCCGGCAATCCGGAAATCCACACCAGCCTGGGCGATATTCATCGCGCGAACAATGACTTCGAGGCGGCGGCCGAACAATACACGCTGGCGATCGCGGCGACACCGGCGCCGGTCGAGAACGACTGGTTCCTGTTTTTCGTGCGCGGCATTTCATACGAACGCCTCAAGCGTTGGGACAACGCCGAAGCGGATTTCTTTAAGGCCCTCCTGCTCAAACCCGAACAGCCGCAGGTATTGAACTACCTCGGCTATTCGTGGATCGACCGGGGCGAGAATTTCGAGCAGGCCAGGCAGATGATCGAGCGCGCCGTCGAGCTGCGCCCGAATGACGGCTACATCGTCGATAGTCTCGGCTGGGTGCACTACCTGACCGGGAACTACGAAGAGGCCGTGAAGCAGCTCGAGCGGGCGGTCCTTCTGCAGCCCAACGATCCGACGATCAACGAACATCTCGGCGATGCATACTGGAAGATCGGCCGGCGCATAGAGGCGCGTTATCAGTGGCGGCATGCCCTGGTTCTCGATCCCGAGCCCGAACAGCTTGCAAGCCTGAAGGACAAGGTCGAGTTCGGGCTTGTGCTGGCCGAAGCGGGCGGCAATTAAGCCGGCGCGACCAAATCGGATGTGGGATCGGTGAACGATCAGCGGCCATGGGCCGAGCAAATCGCCCCGGCGAAAGTCAATCTGTTCCTGCATATCGTCGGCCAACGGCCGGACGGCTACCACGAGATCGAGAGCCTGTTCGCCTTTACCGACTTCGGCGATCGTCTGCGGGCGCGCTGGGCATCGCACCTGAATCTGACGATCGACGGGCCGTTCGCCGCCCGGCTCGCCGAACTGACCCCGGAAGGCCAGGAACACAACATCGTGCTCAAGGCGGCGCATCGGCTGCGGGAAGCGGCCGGGCAATCCGAGCTTGGCGCCGAAATCACTCTGACCAAGAATCTGCCGGTGGCTGCCGGGATCGGCGGCGGGTCTTCCGACGCAGCGGCGGCCCTGCGGCTGTTATCGGACATCTGGCGGTTGGACTGCCCAGCCTCGGATCTGGCGGAGATCGCGCTCGGCCTCGGCGCCGACGTACCGGCCTGCCTCCATAGCCGGCCATGCCTGGTGTCTGGAATTGGCGAGAGGATCGTGCCCTATTCCGGTCTCCCACACACGCCCTGCCTTCTCGTCAACCCGGGGCACTCGGTGCCGACACCACAGGTATTCTCCGGTTTCAGAGAATCGCGCCAGGACTTTTCAGACCCGATCGCGCCAAAGCTGGGCGCCACGCCGCGGCAATTGCTTCAGCAGACGCGAAATGACCTCGAGCCGGCGGCCAAGGAGATCCTGCCGGTAATCGCCGATGTTCTCCAGGAGCTCGCCGGCATCGAGGGATGTTTGCTCAGCCGCATGTCAGGCAGCGGCGCCACCTGCTTCGGGCTGTTCGAAAGCGTCGATCAGGCTCAAACGGCCTCGACGGCGCTTGCTCGACGCCACCCCGACTGGTGGTGTCAGGCGGGCAGGCTATCGTCATCGTAGCGCCACCTCCGGCCCAAGGCGTTAACGAATTGGTAATACCGAGTTGGTATTCGCCCATTGAGTAAGGGGGGGTGGCAAGAAACCTATAACAATCTCCACCGGGCCTGATAAATGCAGAGATTGAAATACGCCACGTTTCTCGCGATCGCGATGCTTTTCGCGCTCATGCCTTCGCGGCTTTCCATGGGCGAAACAGATACCCCTCGCACAGCCGATCAATCGGGCGATTGCCGCAGCGCAGAAATCAGCACGCCAAACTGCGCCGTCGCCGGCCAGACAATCGCCATCGCCAGGCAAATCGGCGATCCAGACTAGCCGGCGTCCCTCGTTCAACAAAATATCTTGAGTCACCCGTCGGTTGCCATTAGGTAGGCCGCCATGACTCTATCCTTCTGCCGTATTCCCGGCACTCAGAAGCTCCTCCCGCTCGCGGCATTGGTTGCCGTCTTATCGATTTCGCTGTTGGGCTCCGCCGCCGCCCAGTCCAACATAGACCCGGAGCTTCTGCGCCAGCTGCAAAGGGCTCAAGAAAGCGGA
>JAKSBY010000589.1 GCA_022360855.1 Sphingomonadales bacterium
CCGGGCCGCCGTGGTGCAGATAGGCGAGCCGGGCGAATTTGACGCGGACGCCGTCGGTTGAGGTGGCGCGGGTCAGCACCAGGGCGTCGTCGGCGTCGTCAATGGCGTAGCAGAGACGCATATAGGCCGGGTCGTCCTCGTCGCAGTATTGGTTCAGAGGATCGGCCTGGAGCTTGAGGAGGCGGCGGTAGACGGCGACGACCGGGTCCAGGCCGGGCATGGCCGACGTGGCCAGGCCGGCACCGGCCGCACCGGCGGCTGCAGCAGCGGCGGCGGCGCCGGTGAGCAGGGTGCGGCGGTTTAGGGCATTTTGCGGGTTTCCCCCGCCGCCGTCATTCCCCTTCGCCTCACCGTCATTCCCGCGCAAGCGGGAATCCAGTTGGGCGTCGTCTTGAGGGTTTCTGGGATCAGGTGAAGCTGTGCTATGGGATGGATTAGCCATGCCAATCTCCTAACTAGGTTGGTGTGGTCAGGGCCGTGCCGGGTGTTCGCGCACCCGCATGGCCCGCTTAATCAGCCAAAGACCGTTCTATTGGCAAGAATGCCAATCGTGTTCTACATAGACTCTCCGAGTTCGACAGCGTGTCGAACCACTATATTATGTGATAGTATGTGAGACTAAAACAAATGATAGAACATGTCAACACATTAAAGAACACACTATGTTAGGATTTGTGGAATGACATCGATGGTCACCTTCTCCGTCCGCATCGAAAAAGAGGTCAAGGACGCGCTCGACAAAGCCGCCGAGGACGACGACCGTAAGCCGACTGCCTATCTGCGGCTCATGCTGACGCGACATTTACAGGAGACCGGATACCTGCCCAAAAAGAAGAAGGGGTAGGCACAGCGCCCCTGAGAGCGCCCCTGGTTCGGAGGACATAATACTTAACTAATGGACAACTAAGTATTATGTCCCCCGAATTCCGTTTATATCCGCCCATGATCACACCCGCCCAATGCCGCGCCGCGCGCGGCCTTCTCAAATGGACGCAGGAAGACTTGGCCGACCGCTCCAGGGTCGGGCTCAGCACCATTCGGAAATTCGAAACTGAAGTCACTTCCCCACACGCGAGCACCCTCATCCTTCTCCGCCAAACCCTCGAAGCCCACGGCGTGGAAATTCTGGAGCAGAATGGCGGTGGCCCGGGCGTGCGCTTGAGGGTCTAGTCAGCTCTTCGTCAGCGGCTGAGAGTCCCTACACTCCTTTACTTTTCTGAGCGGCCCGGTGTCCTCGATCACGCATAGCTGCCATGGGCCAGGTCGTCCAAGTGGCGGAGGACCGCGTCAGCTTGGCCTTGCTCGACAAGCTCGCGGGCCGTCTTGTCGCCGAATGCCGGGATCGCCTGATGGTTAAACCACAGGATGGCCGCTTGGCGGTTTTGGGTGAGAGCCGCCGCCTTGTTGAGCACGCGCACGGCCACCCCCAGCGGTTTCTGCACTTTGGGCGAGAAGGGGTTCTTGCGCAGGATATCCCGGCTCACATGCGCGAAATTGGCGACATCCTGGAGCTGCCAGTGAAGCATGTGAGCGAGTTTGGCGGGAGAAATCCCGCTCTCTTCGCGAACGTCGTCAAGTAGCGGGTCAAGCATGGCTGCGCCTCGATAGTCCGATTTAAGACAAAATATATGCAGAAATCATGCAGAAATCAAGAGGATTTCAGGCCATGAGCCTTTGAGCAGTCCCTATCTCCCTAAACCCCACACTCAATCTCCGCCAGCTCCGCGCCGATGGCGCGTTTGCGTTGCATGAGGTCGTAGTCGGTCTGGAGGCCGAGGAAGAAGCCTTCGGAGAGGCCGAAATAACGGGCGAGCCGCAGGTCCGTGTCGGCGGTGACCGCGCGCTTGCCGAGCACGATCTCGTTGATGCGCCGGGGCGGCACGCCGACGGCGCGCGCCAGCGCATTCTGGCTGAGCGCCAGGGGCTCCAGGAACTCCTCCTTGAGGATCTCGCCCGGATGGGGGTTGGGCAAAAGGTCCGCCCCGGCCTCAGTGGTAATCGACGATCTCGACATCGCTCGGCCCTCCTTGGCGCCAGCGGAAGCAAATCCGCCATTGCCGGTTGATGCGGATGGAATGCTGCCCGGCCCGGTTTCCGGCCAGCGCCTCCAGCCGGTTGGCCGGCGGCACGCGCAGATCGGCCAGCACCCGCGCCTGATTGAGCATCCTGAGCTTACGCAGGGCCACCGCCTGGATATCCGGCGGCAGCTTGCGGCTGCGCCGGCCCGACCAGATCAGCGCGGTCTCCGAATCCGCAAAGTTCTGAATCACGGACGAACTATAACGCAGCGCGTTATATAACGCAAGGCGTTATAGGGCCAGGGAAGATGCCCCATCTCCCCTCCAGGCCAGTTTCTGGACATTTCATGATATATCATGATAAACTGTCCGCCGTCACACACGGAGGCCCCCATGGCCATGCGCGAGAAATTCGCCACTCAGGTGGACGCGGAGCTTCTGAAGGAGGTGCGGGCGCTTGCCAAACAGGAAGGGCGGCAGCTTCAGGCGCTGGTGGACGAGGCCCTGGCCGATCTGTTGGAGAAGCGCCACGGGTCGAAGCCGCGCGGCCATGTGATGGCCGCCTATCAGGCGAGCCACGCGCGCTATGCTGGGCTCTATAAGAAGCTGGCCCGGTAACGGCCTTTCCAACCGGTGACCGACTATCTGACGATTGCCGAGGTCGAGGCGATCCACGCGGATCAGATCGAGCGCTATGGCGGCGCGCCGGGGCTGCGCGACGAAGGCCAGCTCGTGGCCGCCCTGTTTCGCCCGCAGTCGGGCTATTATGCGGACGTCGTCGCCGAGGCGGCGGCGCTGTGGGAGAGCCTGTCCCAGAACCATCCCTTCATCGACGGCAACAAGCGCACCGCCTTTGCCTCGGCCTATACCTTCCTGATGATCAACGGCCTTACCATCACCGCCGACGGCGACGCGATCCACGACTTCGCCATGGGCCTCTACGAGACCAACCGCTTCACCTTCGAGGAGTTGGAGCCCTGGCTGCGGGCTAATACGGCGGAGTTGTAAACCCCGGCCGCGCCCTCACTCCATCAGCGACTCTATCGGCCGTTTGCAGAGCGGATCGGCGGGAGGCTGTCCGCCGGTGGCCGAGACCGAGAGGCGGGCGAGGTGGTGGTCCCAGCCGCGGCCGGCCATGCGGTCGAAGGGCGGGGTGAGGCCGGTCTGGCGGATGTGGACGCGGGTGCCGCCGGCCTCGGCGGTGACGGAGATTTCGATGACGCTGGGGGGCGCCGCGACGCCCTCGGGCCCGCGCACCTCCCAGGACAGGGACTTGCCCGGCTCGATCTCGATGATCGTACCGTCGAAGACGCCGGCTACCCCCATGTCCAGGCGGTAGACGCCGCCCGGTACCGGGTCGACCTCGGCGCCCACGCCGCACCAGCGCGCCGTCTTCTCCGCGTCGGTGAAATACGCAAACACGACGTCCGGCGGCGCGTCTATCCAGATGGTTTTCTTGAGGTCGGTCATCGGGGGCTCCCTTCACGTTTCGCTTTCTGATCGGCTTCGATCACCGTTTTCAATCGCGGCAGCGCGTCGTCCCAGAAGCGGTCGAAGCGCCCGCGCAGCGCCCGTACCGCCTCGGCGTCGATGGCGTAGAGGCGCGACTGCGCCTGGCGCCGCATGGTGATCAGGCCGGCCTCGCTCAGCACCCGGAGATGATGCGAGATCGCCGGCCGCGAGACGGCGAAGGCCGCGGCGATATCGCCGGCCTGCGCCTCGCCGCGAGACAGGCCGCGCAGGATCTCCCGGCGGATGGGATCGGAAAGCGCCTTGAGCTGAGCGTCCATGGCTCCTTATTTAAGCAATCTTTTACGTAAAAGAAAGCTTAAATAATAAATCGAGCTTGACGGCAACGCCGTCTGCCCTTGACCCGAGGCCGGAGATGGTTTGCCATCCCACCCGGTAGAAGAGAAACACGGGGAGGCTTTGTATGCACACGGGGGCCTGTCTTTGCGGCTCGGTCCTGTTCTGGGACCCCATCGGCAGGGAGAAGATCGGCACCGCCATGGGCGGGTTCGACAAGCCGACCCGCACGCATCTGGCGATACATATCTTCGTGGCCGACAAGGGCAACTATTACGACATCGCCGACGGCGTGCCGCAGAACCAGCATTAAAGCGCTTTGCATTTAGGTTGGCTCGTCATTGCGAGCGGAGCGAAGCAATCCAGGAGCCGGGCCCTATTTCGGTGACAGTTACCTTTTTATTTTCTATTTAAAAACAAATGATTAGAAAAGCCCTCCTTAAAAAGGTAACTGTCACCGAAATAGGCGATATCAGTCCTGGATTGCCGCGTCGCTGACGCGCCTCGCAATTGTCTGTTGATGGTTTTGTATAATTGGGTCATCCCCGCATGATGGGGTGCCGGGTCTGGGGTGGCCACCCCGGACCCGGCGCACAGGCGTCGGCTGTCTCGCAATGGGGCTGTGACGCCCGCCGTCATCAGA